>DATISX010000100.1:0-18485 GCA_035468275.1 Salegentibacter sp. | reverse complement strand
TCTGGTCTTTTGCAACTTTAAATTGCTGCCCTGCTATCTCTACAATTGCGTACATAGTGTTTTGATTAGATTTATGCTTTACAAACGCCTGCTTTTTAGCAAGCGGGTGCAAATATACTTCTAATTAATTAATTCACAAACTCTTCTAAACTTTTTAATAGGTATGCTTTTTCCCATCTTTAGTGTTCCAGGAATCTTTATAAAGCTGCATGAAAGCAAGGGTAAAAACAATACTGGTAGCAAATCCCATTAGTGCAACCGTGAATAATAACATCCCAATGTTTATAAACCAGTCACCAACCCACATTGTTACAATCTCCTCTTGAAAATCAGGATTTATCTCGGTAGCATAAATACCAAAGAAAATCGTAAATATAATAGTAGCATTGAAACCGGTTAGCAAACCAACCATGAAACCTTTTTGATATTTGAATTTATTTCCTGCCGAAAGCCGGTAATACTTTATTGCTTCCCACATTCCGTAGGCCATTATCACCCCATTAAATAAACTATAAATAGGATATTTATGAACCCCGAATAAAGACAATACTAAAAAATAAGCAATAAGTCCCGCGGCAACGGCTACTCCATGTTTTATTGGAATACTGAATTTTTTCATAGTCTTTATTTGCTTTTACATTAGTAAATTTCCTAAAAAAGTATCGGTTTCTCCCTTAAGACCTTGTTAATTTTGGATTAGTGCGAGTTTAAGTGTTATTTTTATAATATTTCCGGGGATTTGTAACAAACCAACAATTCCTTAGACATATACCTATACATTAATAAAAACCACATAAACATGATTAACAAAATTAAGCTTACTGTCTGCGCCCTTCTGGTGAGTGCCGCAGGAGTTGCCCAGGAGGTCGAATTCACCGAATACGAGCTGGACAACGGTTTACACGTAATATTACATCAGGATAATACTGCTCCGGTGGCTACCGTAGGAGTAATGTACCATGTAGGTGCAAAAGACGAGCAAGAAGGTCGCTCGGGATTTGCTCATTTCTTTGAACATCTTTTATTTGAAGGTACCGAAAACATCGAGCGCGGGAAATGGTTTGATATTGTTGCCGCCAACGGAGGTAGTAATAATGCGAACACTACCCAGGATCGCACGTATTACTATGAGACTTTTCCTTCAAACAATCTTGAACTAGGATTATGGATGGAGTCTGAAAGAATGCTTCACCCGGTAATTAACGATATTGGAGTAGAAACTCAGAACGAGGTTGTAAAAGAAGAAAAACGTTCACGTATAGACAACGCTCCCTACGGAAAGATAATCTATGCTACAGGGATCAACCCATATGTTTTTGATAAACATCCCTATAAAAATTCTGTCATTGGAACCATGGAAGATCTTGATGCTGCGGAATTAGATGAATTCAAAGCATTTTTCGACAAATATTATGGCCCGAACAACGCCACTTTGGTTGTTGCAGGAAACATTGATGTTGAAGAGACAAAAGAAATGATCGAGGAGTATTTTGCAGAAATTCCAGCCAGGGAAGAAGTAGAAAGAGTTTCAATTGAAGAAGAACCTATTACGGAAACTATTGTGGCCACAGAATACGACAGCAATATTCAAATACCTGCAAAACTTTACGTTTACAGAACACCATCCATGAAAGAAAAAGATGCTTATATCCTGGATATGATCTCTTCAATTTTAACCGACGGAAGAAGCTCCAGAATGTACAAGAAGATGGTAGATGAAGACAAAACTGCCCTTCAGGTATTGGCTTTCCCAAGATCTCAGGAAGATTATGGAACCTATGTTATGGGCGCTTTAGCTTTAGGAGAAACTCCATTAGACACCCTTGCAGTTTCTATGGATGAAGAAATTGAAAAACTTCAAAATGAGCTGATTTCGGAAAAAGAATATCAGAAACTTCAGAATAAATTCGAGAATCGTTTTGTGAATTCAAACAGCAGCATCCAGGGAATAGCTTCTTCGCTTGCGACTTACAATGTTCTTTATGGGGATACCAATCTTATTAATGAAGAGATCGAAATCTACAGAGATATCACCAGAGAGGACATCCAAAGAGTTGCCAACGAATATCTTAACGAGAACCAACGTTTGGAACTAGATTACCTTCCAGAAAACGATAAGGAATAACAATAAAAACACAGAGAATGAAATTTAATATACTCACATTATTTATAGCCTGTTTTTTGACCACAGCGGCAATTGCACAGGTAGACCGTTCTAAACAGCCAGAACCGGGACCGGCTCCAAAGATCAATCTTGGGCAGCCTGCTGAATTCACCTTAAATAACGGACTGAAGGTTCTTGTGGTTGAAAATCACAAACTACCAAGGGTTTCAGCTTCCCTCATTATTGATAACAAACCCCATTCTGAAGAAAAACCGGCTACTTCTGACCTGGTTGCATCCTTAATGGGTACTGGAACCGAAAATATTTCAAAAGATGAATATAACGAAGAGATAGACTTCCTGGGCGCCAATATTAATTTTGGAGCAGAAAGAGTTTACGCAAGTTCACTTTCAAAATTTTTCCCAAGAATTATGGAGCTTATGGCTGAAGGAGCCCTGAGACCCAAATTTAGCCAGGAAGAATTTGAAGCTGAAAAGAACAAGCAAATAGAAGGCCTAAAATCCATCGATAAAGATGTTAGTTCTATCGCTAGCCGTGTAAGCTCAGCCTTGGCTTATGGTACAAATCATCCATACGGTGAATTCGCTACAGTAGAAAATACCGAGCAAGTTAATCTTGAAGATGTCGAAAACTTTTATAGCAGTTATTTCAAACCCGCTAATGCTTATTTGGTTATAGTTGGTGATGTTGAAATTTCTGAAGTAAAAGATTTAGTAGAGAAAAACTTTGGAACCTGGGAAGCCGGTGCTCCAAATGAGCAGGACCATCCGAAAGTAGTTAACGTAGACCAAACAGAGATCAATCTGGTAGATATGCCAAATGCCGTACAGAGCGAATTAAGACTTCAGAATACAATAGACCTAAAAATGTCTGACGAAGATTACTTCCCTGTTTTAGTAGCCAACCAAATTCTTGGAGGTAGCTTTGGTAGTTACCTAAACATGAATCTTAGAGAAGACAAAGGTTATACTTATGGTGCTGGATCCAACACAGGAGCCGACAAATACGCATCCAGATTCATAGCTCAGGCAAGTGTTAGAAATGCGGTAACCGATAGTGCTATCGTAGAGTCTCTAAAAGAGATTACCAGAATCAAGACTGAGCTGGTAGATGCTGAAATGCTTGAGAATGCAAAAAGCAAATTTGCAGGAGATTTTGTTTTAAGACTGGAACAACCTTCTACTATTGCTAATTATGCACTTAATGTAAAAACCAATGATCTTTCGGAGGATTTTTACGAAACTTTTTTAGAGAAAATAAATGCAGTTACTGCTGAAGATATTCAGCGCGTTGCCAACAAATATTATCAGACGGAAAAGATGCGAATTGTTGTAGCCGGAAAAGCTTCAGAAATCGCTGAAAACCTTGAGAAAGTAGAATTCAACGGAAAAACACTTCCCGTAAAATACTACAACAAACTGGGTGAAGAAGTAGAAAAACCTAAACAAAAGGAGCTAGATCCTTCAATGAGCGTAGAAGATGTATTTAATAAATATATTGATGCGATTGGCGGAAAAGATGCTGTGAAAGCTGTGGAAAGCGTAGTTATGATCGCTGAAGCCACCGTACAGGGAATGGCATTAAATCTTGAAATGAAACGCACCCTTGATGGGAAACTTGCACAAGAAGTTTCTGTTGGAGGAAATGTAATGAGCAAGCAGGTATTTGATGGTGAAACCGGTTTTGTAGTAGCACAGGGACAAAAGATTCCTTATACCGAAGATCAGATCAAAGCCGCTAAAATTGACGCCAATCCCTTCCCTGAATTGGAAGTTGGTGAGGCAAGCCTGGAAGGAATGGAAAATGTTGAAGGAAAAGACGCTTACGTTGTAGCCCTTGGCGAAAGCAATAAGAGTTTTTATGACGTAGAAACCGGCTTAAAGATCAAAACGGTACAAAGCGTATCCCAGGGAGGTCAAACGATGAGCATCCCTACAGGTTACAGCAATTACGAGGAAGTTAAAGGAGTTAAATTTCCTTTCTCTATCTCACAGGCTGCAGGCCCACAAACCTTTGAATTTAAGGTTACAGAAATCCTTATTAATGAAGGTGTAACTGAAGAAGATTTTCAGGAATAATCTTTTTATTAATGTTAGAGTGTGAGAAAACCGGCTTTAGGCCGGTTTTCTTGTTTTTGATATCTTCTATTAGTGACACAAACCCTGTTAATACTGTTGAGGAAATTGCCTGACTGAAAGCATGATCCTATCTTTTTATGGCTAAAAGAGATTTATTGCCAACGTAGACTTTCCATTAAATGCTTCATATCTTTTTTAAGATAATCGGCTGCGGGAATTATGGAATCAAAATTGGGTTGGCGGTCAAAGTAAACCGAACCGGTAAGAAAATGATCAACACTATCGGTAAGGTAAAATTGCGCTTGAGAAGCTGCATTTCCTTCAACTTCGTAAAACATTCCGTAGGTGTTATGCTGCTCATTGGTATACATATCACCTTCAATAACATCTGCTTTAATGGTATGTTGCAAAGGCAGGTTCTGAGCATCTTTAAGCAGGGAATCAAGGTTATTCCTAACAGGCTGATAGGTTATAAAAATCATCCCATTCATATCTTTATATTCCAGATTTATCCAACAGGGAATATTGTTCCTGGAGGGAGTAATCAACGCGTTTTGATTCTTTTCAAAACTATAAGGACAATCCAGGTTTATGGGTGAGTACACTGCTTTAGGGTATTCCAGAGCAAGAAAAGCTTTCGGCTTAGGCCTGCTATCATTATCCCCACAGGAAGAGAATATCAGCATTAATAACAATATCCCAAAGGTTAGTTTCATACAGGGGTTATGCTTAGTTTAATTTGTTTTATGCGTTTATCATCTACGGCTTCGATCTTGAAAGTGTAATTTAAAAAATAGATCGCATCATTTCTCTTCGGAAAACCTGCCGAAATCTCCAGAATAAAACCGGCCAGCGTTTCGGCTTCGCCTTTCTGTTCTTCAAAGACTTCAGTATTTTCCAGCTTTATGATCTTGTAAAAATCCTTTAGCGGAGTTTTTCCTTCAAAAATGAAATTATTTTCATCTAATTTCGAAAAGACAAGGTCTTCATCATCAAATTCGTCACTAATATCCCCAACGATCTCTTCAATAATATCCTCGAGGGAGATTAAACCGCTGGTGCCTCCATACTCATCTACAACGATCGCCAGGTGATTTTTCTTACCCTTAAAATCATTAAGCAAATCGTCAAGCTTTTTATTTTCGGGGACAAAATAAGGCTCTCGCAACAAATTAGTCCATTCAAATTTATTTTCTTCAATATAAGGAAGAAGGTCTTTCACGTAAAGAATACCAATGATATTATCAATATTCTCCCGGAAAACCGGAATTCTGGAGTAGCCGTTTTCAATAATTTCAGAAATGATTTCCTTGTAACTCTGACTTTCGTTTAGGGCAAAAATATCCATTCGGGGACGCATAACCTGTTTGGCTTCGGTATTTCCAAAAGAAACAATTCCTTTCAATATTTTTTGCTCTTCCTTTGAAGTTCCTTCGTTACTGGTAAGATCTAATGCCTGGGAAAGATGATCTATATTTAAAAAAGACCGTTTTTTCCCAAGCTTATCATGAATATATAAAGTGACAGATCGCATTGGTAAACTTATTGGTGAGAATAATGTATCCAATAAATTAATGGGATGAGCCATGAAATTTGAAAATTGCACTCTATTCCTGCTGGCATATACTTTTGGCAGGATCTCTCCAAAAAGGAGAATAAGAAATGCTACCACTCCAATCTCAATAATCAATTTAACATCAACTCCCCAGAATTCGGTCTGCATCCGATTAAACAGGGAATCAGTGAGGATATCAAAAAGCAGCACGATGGCAATGTTGATAGAGTTGTTAGCAACCAGAATTGTTGCCAGCAATTTTTTAGGCCTTTCTAAAAGGTTTACAACAATTTTCTGCGCCTTGCTTCTCTTTCCGTCTTCGGTAATTAAATCGGCCGGGGTTAGGGAAAAAAAGGCCACCTCTGCCCCCGAGATCATCGCAGAACAAAGCAGCAAAAACAATAAGATAATTATATTAATTATCAGTGTGAAGTCTATAGTGGCCCAAAACAGAAATAAACTGGGAGGTTCCGAGTCCAAATGCTATGCTTTTAGTTAAACTTAAAATGGGAGATCATCTTCATCTTCTTTCTGGGCAAAGCTATCATTTTTTGGTTGGCTTTGTGGTTTTTGTGCCTGAGTTTCCTGGGGAGCACTCCCACCTGCCTGATCTTTGGGAGTTAAAAAGGTGAATTCTGAACAGTGAATTTCAGTAGAATACTTATCATTTCCCTGGTCATCCTGCCATTTACGGGTCTTTAGACGGCCTTCAATGTAAACCTTATCTCCTTTTTTGAGATATTTCTCGCAGATCTCTGCCGCCTTATTGCGCACCACAATATTATGCCACTCGGTATTGGTTACCCGTTCCCCGGTAGTTTTGTTGGTATAGGTCTCGTTTGTGGCTAAAGGAAAACGCCCCAGCGAATTTCCACCTTCAAAATAATGCATTTTTACATCATCTCCCGTATGCCCTATCAGCATTACTTTGTTAAGCGTACCAGTCATTGTTTTAAGTTTTAAGTGAACCTCAAAATGAGAAATTCTAAGTTTAAATTTATTCTAAAATACTCAAAAATTTTGAGCCGACTAAAATTGAATGCAAGAAAAGTATCAACACTTCTTAATTAATAATTCTCAAAGCCAGATTCCTCGAGAAAATTCTGAATTAAAACCGGAACAGGATAGTTTTTCACCTTTTCTATTGGAATACCTTCCAGCGGCAAAGATGCTGAACTCACCATCCAAAAATGCGTAAAAATATGCTGATGTGAAAGCTTATGCACCACCGGCTTTTCATTATATAAAATGATCTCACCGGCAGAAACCCCGGTTTTTTCCCTTATTTCTTCTTCTGAAATAAATGCTCTAGCCTTAACAGGGTCGTCTGTTTCAATTAGAGGAAATTCATAAAGCCCCTCCCAAATTCCTTTTCCTTTGCGCTGCTGAAGCAGGGTTTTGTTTTCTTCAGAAGAAAAAACCAGATAATTGAAATAGCGTTTTTTAATCTTGGTCTTTTTCAGCTTAACCGGCAGCTCCTTGATTTTATTTTGTTTTAAAGCCAGGCAGGTATCATTAAAAGGACAGCTTTCACAAAGCGGATTTCGGGGCTTACATTGCAAGGCACCAAACTCCATAAGACCCTGATTAAATAATGATGGCTGCTCTTCATCAAGTAATTCTGCCGCGAGCATTTTAAACTCCTTTATTCCGGCAGATGAATTTATTGGAGTATCAATATTAAAATACCTGGCCAGCACGCGGTAAACATTCCCGTCTACCACAGGGACTGCCTCGTTATAACAAATAGAGGCAATAGCACTGGCAGTATAATCACCCACGCCTTTTAAGTCCTTAAGTTCCCGGTAATTTTGAGGAAAAACACCCTTAAGTTCAAAAGCTACATATTTTGCAGTTTCGTGAAGGTTTCGAGCGCGGGAATAGTAACCAAGGCCTTGCCAAAGTTTCAGTACTTTTTCCTGGGAGGCTTCAGCAAGATCAAAAACAGAGGGAAAAGTCTTAGTAAAGCGTAAATAATACGGCAAACCTTGCTCCACACGGGTTTGCTGCAGCATTATTTCGCTGAGCCAGATATGATAGGGGTCGGCAGTTATTCGCCAGGGTAAATCGCGTTTATTGTTTAAATACCAATTAATCAGTATTTTAGAAAAATCCATAGAAATTATTGTTGGCTTGCAATATTAAAAGTTTATTCCGTTATTATTTAATGAATTAGGCTTGAAATATTGGAGATTTAATTCTTATATTTGCGCCCTTGAAAATTTAGAAACCCCAATTATAATATTAAATCGTACGAAAATGACGAAAGCAGATATCGTAGCAAACATTTCAGAAAAACTAGGAATGGAAAAAGGTGATGTTCAGGCTACTATTGAGACCTTCATGGATGAGGTTAAGACTTCACTGGAAAGTGGAGACAACGTATATTTAAGAGGATTTGGAAGCTTTGTAGTTAAAACCAGAGCGGAAAAAACCGGAAGAAATATTTCTAAGAACACTACTATTAAGATTCCGGCACACAACATCCCGGCATTTAAACCGGCAAAAATATTTGTTGAAGGCGTTAAGTCTAATGTTGAAGTAAAGTAATGTTTGCAACTGCAGGCAAAAGAAAATAAATCATTAATTTAAAACGTACACTATGCCAAGTGGTAAAAAAAGAAAAAGACATAAGGTAGCTACGCACAAGCGTAAGAAAAGAAGAAGAGCTAACCGCCATAAGAAAAAGTAGTTTTCATACTACTTTTTTTGTTTAAGAAGTTCATTGAAATCGAAATCCTATTTCCCACCGTTTTTGTGGGTTCTAAGATTTCTTCAGGAATAAAAACCCTGTGAGAAAATAATGTTTAATCCATCCCGATCATATCGGGACAAAAATCTAAAAGAGTGGACAAAGAATTAATTATCAGGTCCGAATCCTCTGCTGTAGATTTTGCCTTACTAAAAGATGGAAGACTTATTGAACTCAACAAGGAAGAAGACAGCAATAAATTTAGTGTTGGCGATATATTTCTCGCCAAGATTAGAAAAGCTGTTCCCGGGCTTAATGCCGCATTTGTAAATGTAGGTTATGAAAAAGATGGTTTTTTACACTATCATGACCTCGGGCCTCAAATCTCTTCCCAGCTTAAGTTCATCAAACGTGTAAGCACAGGTAAATTAAAAGATTATTCGCTTAAGAATTTTACTTTTGAAAAGGATATTGACAAGAACGGACAAATTACCGATGTTCTTAAGTCAAATCAATCGGTACTGGTTCAGGTTGTAAAAGAACCTATTTCTACCAAAGGCCCCAGGATAAGCTCAGAGCTTTCCATTCCGGGCCGCTATATAGTGCTGGTTCCTTTTTCCAATCGGGTTTCGGTTTCACAAAAGATCGAAAGCAAAGAAGAAAAAGACCGCCTAAAAAGACTGGTGAAAAGCATTAAACCCAAAGGATTCGGGGTTATTGTGAGAACCGTTGCCGAAGGCAAAAAAGTAGCAGAACTGGACAAAGACCTCCAGAATTTAGTAGGTCGCTGGACAGCAATGTGTAAAAAACTGTATAAAGCACCACACCCCTCAAAAGTACATGGAGAACTCAACAGAGCCTCTTCCCTGCTTCGGGATGTCTTCAACGACACTTTTACTTCTATTATCGTTGACGATGAAACACTTTATACACAAATTAAAGATTATGTGGGCGAGATCGCCCCAAGTAAAGAAGCAATTGTAAAATTATATCAGTCGAATGTTCCAATCTTTGAAAAATACGGTATCGAAAGACAAATAAAAACTACGTTCGGGCGCACCGTTTCCATAAGTAAAGGCGCCTACCTGGTGATAGAACACACCGAAGCTATGCATGTTATAGATGTGAATAGCGGAAACCGTTCTAACAAATCAAGAAACCAGGAGGATACCGCATTGGAGGTGAATATGATAAGCGCCACCGAAATTGCCCGCCAGTTGCGACTTCGCGATATGGGAGGCATAATTGTGGTAGACTTTATCGATATGGGTAAAGCCGAACATCGGAAAGCTCTTTTCGATCACCTAAAAAATGAGATGAGCGACGACCGGGCAAAACATAAGATTTTGCCACCGAGTAAATTCGGATTGATACAAATTACAAGACAACGCGTACGGCCGGAAATGAATATTAAAACCCGCGAGGTAAACCCTAACGGAGTTGGTGAAATTGAGGCACCAATACTTTTAATAAATAAAATCAAAACCGACCTGGAGAAGCTCTTAAAGAAAGATCAGAAAAAGATCACTTTGAGTGCGCATCCATTTATTGCAGCCTTTTTAACCAAAGGCTTTCCATCACCCCGCGCGCAGTGGTTTTTAGACCACAAGCGATGGGTTAAAATTTTACCAAGAGACGCTTACACGTACATGGAGTATCATTTCCACGATAAAGAGGGAAATGAAATTTTACTTTAAAAAGAACGCCTTTCGTTAATTCGGAAGGCGTTTTTTTTATGTCTAATTTCCCGGCATAAATAATCTTACTTGCCTTTGTTATCTTTGCCAGAATGGAATTCAACAAAACTCATAAATCTTATACTGTCAAAGAAGCCACCATCAAACTGATGCAGTATTGTGCTTACCGTGATCGTTCTCACAAGGAAGTTGAAGAGAAATTAAGAACTATGAACATGATCCCAGCGGCGCAGGAACAGATCATCATTCAATTGTTGCAGGAAGATTTTTTAAATGAAGAGCGTTTTGCCCGGAGCTTTGTACGCGGAAAATTCAGAATAAAAAAATGGGGAAGGATAAAGATCAAACAGGAACTTAAATTCCGGGAAATTTCTACTCCCATAATAAAACTGGCATTGACAGAAATTGAGGATGACGCCTACCTAAAAACCCTTGAAGAATTGGCGATGAAGAAACGAGATTTAATAAAAGAAACTAATCCCTTTAAGAAAAAGAAGAAATTAGCCGATTTCCTGCTTCAAAAAGGCTACGAAGCTAATCTTGTGTATGATAAGGTGAATTCGTTAATTAAGTAGGCTTATTATGCCTCTGGGCGCGTTTAATGGCCAGCTCGTTCTTGTAGTCTATCCATTTCTGACCTTTCCATTTTCTCATATAATTATCAAAATGACGCATAAATAGCAAGTTGTAGACCGCTTTTGAAAAATTTTTGACATTCCGTGGGAATGCCCTAAGACTCATTGAAAATCCGGGAGTGAGATAAGTCATTTGGTGCCAGTAGCCTTCAGGCATATAAAGGCATTCCCCATGATTTAGCTCGGTAACATAACCTTTTGCATTAGCCAACACCGGAAACTTTTCAAAATCGGGATTATTAAAATCGATATCTTCTCTGGAAATAAGAGCATGCGGAACCTTGTATAGATATTTTGTTTCCGAAGGCGGAAATAGGATACATTGTTTTTTTCCGTGGAAATGAAAATGAAGGATATTAGCGAAGTCAATGTCGTAATGCATAAAGACTTTAGAGTTTTCACCGCCAAAAAATAGGGTAGGTAGCTTTTTGATGAAACGAAGGCCTATATCGGGAAATCTGAAATCCTGTTGAAGTGCAGGCACTTCCTTGAGTAAATGATAAAGAAATATTCGGTAATTGGTAGGGCCGGAAGTTAACAGATCTATATAATCTGCCATTTTCATTTTTGTATGCGGCTCGTTGAATTTAAATTCTGAAGATATAGGCCGATCATCATTAAGGGGCACGATCTTTTCGCCCGCAATCTTTTTTATATACTGTAAATCCCATTTTTGGTAAGCCGGCCAGTCTTCTATAAGATGCTTAATAACCACAGGTTTCTGAGGCTTTACATAATTCTCCAGAAAATCTTTTTTGGAGATGCTTTCCCGCCTAGGAATTTTGGTTAAATGCAGTTGTTCTTTATGCTTCATCACTCCTCTACTTCAATCAAGTTCAGCCTTATTGAGTATACATTCGGTAGAAATATATTCATCAATTTATCCCATTTTGAGGGGGCTGTAAAGTTATAAAATATGATGTGGCTTGCCTATTAAGTTAAGGAAAGATGGTTGAATTAAAAGGAAATTTCAGGTGTAAATTCTTATTTCACCCGTTCATCTTCATCATCAGAATTTAACGGATTGTGAACAATATTATCTCCCGGAGTATCGTCGTTTTCGCTCTTAAGTACATGGTCTTTTTTCTGATATTTCCCTTTAAGATCATCGATCACAGATTTATCCCAAAGTCTTACTCCCATGAAATAAGAAGCCCTGCCTATTAAATGAGCACTCACCGGGGCAGTAAGCAGGACAAAAAGAATAATTACGAGTGCCCTGGAAGTAGTTGAAAGATCATTAAAATAGATAGCTGCAGAGACCATTAAAAGACCCACTCCAAGAGTTGCAGCCTTTGTAGTAACCGAAATTCTTAAATAGGTATCAGGCATACGTATCATTCCAACTGCAGCAAGCAACACGAATAAAGCGCCCAAGGTGCTTAATATAACTATGATTACTGAACTCATTTCTTTCTGTTTCTTTTTTCAATATAATAAGAAAATGCTACAGTACTTAAAAAGGCAATTAAGGCCAGGATCATGGCTGTATCAATAAATGTAGAATTTTCCTGGGTGATACTATAAACAGCAATCACCCCAATACCGGTGGTTATCAAGAGGTCCAGGGCGACAATTTTATCAACAATGCTTGGGCCTTTAAAAAACCTGTAGAAAATTAACAGGATAGAAAAAGCCAGAACAGGCAGAATGATATAATTTAGGTAGTCGTTTAATGTCATTTCTTAAAAATATCCAATAATCGTTTTTCAAATCCATTTTTTATTCCACGAATAAATTCGTCCTTATCTGTTACATACATCGCATGCACAAATAGCACTTTTTTGTCATTAGACACGTCCAGACTTAATGTACCGGGGGTTAGCGATATCATATTAGCAAGGAGAGTAATTCCTATATCCGATTGTATATCAAGGGGAACCATAACTATTCCGGGCTTCATTCTTAGGTATGGCGTACTCACTTCGTAAGCCACCTGCAAATTAGCTTTAACCAGCTCATATAAGAAATAGAAAATAAAGCCTATTACTTTTGGAACCAGCGTAAAATAGTTAGATTCTGTTTTTTCTTTGCTAATTACCCAAAGAATGAAAAAGCTCAGCACAAACCCGAAGATATAATTGCTAAAGGCAAAATCCCCGGTTAGTGCAACCCAGATGACTGTTAGTAAAATATTTGCTACAAACCTGGTTTTCATTATTCGGAAATTTGAGTTTTATTCAATACCGCGTCAATATACAACTGATTATCCATGAGTTCCTGGGCGACCCGGGACGATAAAATCTGGATATTTTCGGCGCCAAAACCAATATACAGAGAAACAATACTTAGAAAAACAATTGGGGCTACAAAACCGAATTTTCGGGAATCCCCCATTTTATGAAAGTAATCAAATTTTATCCTTTTAGGAATTTTCCCCTGGTTTTTCCAGAAGACTTCGGCCCAAAGTTTTGCAATAACCACCAGGGTTATAAAACTTGCAAAGATAATAGCGGCAAGACCCCAGTAACTTTCGGTATCAAAACTGGCAGTAATCAGTGAGATTTTAGGCCAGAAACCAGACAGCGGCGGAATTCCCACAAGGGAGAACAAAGGAATAAATATAAGTAAACTTAGTTTTGGGTAATCACTGTAAAATCCTCCCAGAGCACGCATACTACTTGACCCCTTTATTCTGTAAATAAGTCCGCTTACCATGAAAAGATTGGTTTTAACAATTATGTCATGAATAAGGTAGAAAATCGTTCCGGCAATGGCAACCTCGGTAAACATTCCTAATCCTAAGATCATATAACCTATATGACAAATTATGAGGTAGGAAAACACCTTTTTAATGTTATTCTGAATAAGTGCGCCCACCCCTCCACTAAACAGTGTTAGAATGGCTATAACCAGTAGTAATTCATCCAGGAAAGCATCTCCAACAAAGATGAGCGTAAAGACCCTGATGAGGGCATAGACTCCTACTTTGGTTAGTAATCCTCCAAAAATTGCTGAAACGGCCGTTGGCGGAGTATGGTAAGAAGCAGGAAGCCAGAAATAAAGCGGGAAAACAGCGGCCTTTATTCCAAAACCAATTAAAAAGAGTACGGCAGTGATTTGTACTAAGGCCCTGTTTTCAACTGCTGCGACCTGGTTAGCAAGATCCGCCATGTTTAGACTTCCGGTCAAACCATAGAGCACGGCAATTGCAGTAAGGAATATCATGGAAGCCAGGAAATTGAGTGTGAAATATTTTACCGCACCTTCCAGCTGGGCTTTTTCTCCTCCCAGAGTAATTAACACGAAAGAACTTATAATAATTATTTCAAACCATACATAAAGGTTGAAAATATCCCCTGTTAGAAAGGCTCCATTCAGCCCAAGTATAAGAAAATGAAATATCGGAAAATACCCAAATCTAAGCCTGTCCGGGATCATTGAGGACGCTGAAAAAATAGAGACTGCCAGTCCGGCTATGGCGGTAAGCAGAACGAGGGTAATAGATAACGTATCGGCTACAAAGGTAATCCCAAACGGCGCTTCCCAGTTTCCGGCTTGTACAGTTTGCGTTCCATTATTCCAAATATAGCTGAAGACATAAATCGTTAGACCCAGGTGAAGGATACTCCCTAAAATACTTATAACCCGCTGCGCATTGATCCTGTACCAGAAAAACATCAAAACAATGGCTAACAGAAGCTGCAGCAATAATGGATATAGAATTAACTGTTGTGTCATGAATCTTCGTCGGTTGCGTTCATTTCGTCAAGGTCATCGGTCTTTACAACTTTGTGAGCTCTTTTCACAAGTATTATAGCGAAAGACTGTAATCCAAAACTAATTACGATAGCTGTTAATATTAGAGCCTGCGGAACTGGATCGGCATAGGCTTCAAGAAAAACTTTTGATTCCTCAGGAATAATAGGTGGCGCTCCCTTGGTTATTCTTCCCAGAAGAAAGATCAGGAGATTGGCTCCATTACCCAGCAAAATTATTCCAATAATAAGTTTTACCAGGCTACGGCGCAGGATCATATAGATACCCGCGGCGTAAAGAACCCCTATTATTAATGCAAAAAGTATCTCCATAATCTAAGCCGATTCTGATATTGTGAATATTATCGTTAAGGTTACTCCTATTACCACCAAATAAACTCCGATATCAAAAAATAGGGCCGTCCCCACATTCCCAATTACAGGAAAAGGATCCGGAAACCAGAGTCCGGTCATAAAAGGATCATCTAAACCAATCACCGGAGCAACCCCGCTGATAAAAGCCAGGGCTAAACCTACAGGCATTAAAAAACCGGGATGTATTCTCAGGAGATCTTTAGATTTATCGAGGCCGTTTGCAAAAGCATGTAAAACAAAAGCTATGGCAGCAATAAGACCACCCACGAAACCACCTCCGGGCAAATAATGTCCCCGTAGCAGAATAAATACGGAAAACACCAGCAATACCGGTAAAAGGTAATTTGATGCTGTTTTTAATATTAATGTCTTCATTTTCTTTTCTTTTAATTAGGCCTGTCTGAACTTTTTACACGTAATTTCAACAAACCAAATACTCCAATAGCTGCGATAGCCAGCACTGCGATCTCCATGAAGGTATCAGAACCTCTAAAATCCACCAGGATAACATTTACTACATTCTTCCCTTTGGCCAATACATAAGCATTTTCCGCATAATAATCTCCAATTTCATTATTAACGGGTTCTGCTAAAACCTGTAAGGCCAACAAACTTATTAAGCCCCCAAATGTGAGCGAAAGAATTCCGTCACGAATCCTCATCTTATAGTCTGATAAAACGAGGTATTTAGGCAATCTGTAGAGCACTAAAACAAAAAGAATAACTGTTAGTGTATCTATCGAAAACTGAGTCATGGCCAGATCGGGTGCACTGTAAATAACAAATAACAAACAGATGGCAAGTCCCACTACCCCCATAGCAGCTACAGCTCCAATACGGGACTTGGTAAATACAGTATAAAAAACTCCGGCAAGAAGAATGATGGTGACAGCAACTTCATATGCGGTTACCTCAGATAATTTTGTATAATCTATTACCATACTTGTATTTCCAATCAAAATATATCCTACCAGAATTACGAGAAAAAGAATAATAGTGGTCACGTAATTTCTGAGATATCCGTTTTGAAAAACATTTGTCCAAAACTTGGAAAATACCTCGAAGAAATAGGTTAGTTTTTTCAGTATGCTTTCGGGGGAAACCGGTTCTAATTTACCGATTCGGTTTTCAAGTTTTTCTGAAGGTTTCAGAATAAAATAAAGCAGAATTCCCACGGCAATGGTAATTATACTTAAAATCAGGACCGTATTGAACCCATGCCATAAAGCCAGGTGTATATCTGAAGCGTCTTTACCAAGTGCAGTAACTACAGGTTTTACAAGAGAAGACTCGATTAAGGCAGGAAATATTCCGAAGACAATTCCCAGAGTTGCCAGCAGCAATGGCGGCATCCACATCAATGGGCCGGGCATCTTAACTTCAGTAAATTTTTCCGGTAATTTCCCTGTAAATGGTTTTATTCCGGCTACAAATCCCGCATAAAGCAATAGAATTTTGGTGAGCACAATTGCGGCAACAATAAGCACCACCATTCCTGTTGATTGTGTACTGGCTTCATAGGTGAGTTCTTTACCAAGGAAACCAACACTCGGCGGAATCCCCGCACTGGAAATCGCGGCCAGAAAACCTGCTACAGCCACCGGCATCATTACTTTTCTTAATCCTGCCAGAACTGTTACATTTCTTGTTCCTGCCTGATGATCAATAACCCCGGTCACCAGGAATAAAGTCGCCTTATAAAGTGCGTGTACGATTATAAAAACAGCGGCAGCTAAAAATGCTCCCTGACTTCCCAGTCCGATTAAGAATACTAAAATACCAAGGGCCGAAATTGTTGAATAGGCCAGCACTCCTTTAAGATCGGTGCGAAATAGGGTATGAACGGCCGAGTAAAGCATGGTTATCGCACCTACAATAATTAGCGTAGTATTCCAGAAAGTGGTATCTCCTAAAACAGGTGTGAAACGCATTAGCAAATAGATTCCGGCTTTTACCATCGTTGCCGAGTGCAGATAGGTGGAAACCGGCGTTGGTGCTTTCATCGCTCCCGGTAACCAAAAATGAAACGGGAATTGCGCAGATTTTGTAAACGCAGCGCCGAAAATAAAGATCACGGCAAGAATATAAAGCTCATGTCCTGCCAGGGCGTCTTTCATGGTAAGCATTTCAGTAATGCTGTAGGTGCCCGTCATACTACCCAAAAGCAAAGCACCAGCTAGTAAAGAAAAACCACCAAAGCCTGTAATTCCAAGGGCTGTTAACGCCGATTTTCTTGAAGCATCACTGGTGTTGTTAAAACCAATAAGGAAAAATGAACTTATACTGGTAAGCTCCCAGAAAACAAACATTGAAATAATATTATCTGAAAGCACTAAACCTAGCATGGCTCCCATAAAAACGCTCAAATAGGCGTAGAAACGATCCAGGTACTGATGATCTTTTAAATAGGAAGAAGTATAAACATAAACCAGGAACCCAATTCCTGTTATCATTAAAGAGAAAAGTAGCGAAAGCCCATCTAAACTAAACCCAAGATTTACGCCAAAGGAAGGCACCCACTCGTAGGTACTGCTTATAATTTCTCCTGAAGATATCCTTGGAATAAAAGAGGCAAAGTAAATAAATAAAGATAGAGGAATAAGCGAAGAAACAACAGCCAATTTACCTTTAAAAAACTTTCCTGCGAAAACAAGGAACAAAGCAAATAAAAAACCTAAAAGTATAGCTATTAGCATATTTCTCTTTAAAATTCCGTTCCCCGCAAATATAACAGATATTATTTAAGTTTAATAAGGAAACAGAGGCATAAACTGCGGTTTTAAAGGCTTCTGAATTTAGATAATCATAAAAAAGCAAAAATTCAGCTACTTTCTTAAATTACTGAAAATTCCCTACCGATTAAACATGTAGAATTACCCGTGTAATCATCCCCATACTAATTAATCTCGATAAAAACCTTGAAGACCGCGGGATGAAAAGCAACGAACTCGCAGAGCGAATAGGCATTACTTAGGCCAACCTTTCAATCTTAAAAACCGGAAAAGCAAAAGCTGTTTGTTTTTCTACCCTTGAGGCTATTTGCAAAGAATTAAACTGTCAACCCGAAGAATTACTGGAGTTTTCCGAAGATGCATAAAAAAAGCCGAAGGAAATCCCTTCGGCTATTTGCTTTTATTCAGAAACTAAAACTAATCCGCAAGGATTATAGCTTTGTTATCTTTCATTTCTAAAACCCCTCCCTGAATCGGTTAATAAAGAACTTTATCCCCTTCCTTTCTGAAATCCGAAGAAAGATCTTCTAAAAAATCTCTGCTTACAGTGGCAAGGTTAATCTTAACTTCCCCTTCTGTTAAAGTAGAAACGATGGGCGCGTGATCGTTAAGCATCTGGAATTCACCATTTGCTCCCGGCACTTTTACCGCATCGACTTCCGCCTGGAAAACTACCGCTTCTGGGGTTACGATTTCTAATTGCATAATTATCTAATGTTTTGAACTTCCGCATTTGCGAAAAGGCTTTTAGTCTTCTTCAGCGAGCATTTTCTCTCCGGCCTCTATAGCTTCTTCAATTGACCCTTTAAGGTTGAAGGCAGCTTCAGGAAGGTGATCCAATTCCCCGTCCATGATCATATTAAAGCCTTTGATGGTTTCTTTAATATCAACAAGCACT
>DATISX010000099.1:0-6033 GCA_035468275.1 Salegentibacter sp. | reverse complement strand
TTTAAAATGAGTGAAAAGGAAGGTTTAAAAACACCCTGGCATAAATCCACCTTACTCACGCTTGCTATAACCCTACATAACATTCCTGAAGGTTTGGCAGTGGGAGTTCTCTTTGGTGGAGCTGCAATGGGATTTGAAGGCGCCAGTATAGGGGGTGCTGTAGCCCTGGCAATAGGATTTGGTCTTCAGAACTTTCCCGAAGTTTTTGCAGTAGCGATGCCTTTGCGTCGCCAGGGATTGAGCAGATGGAAGAGTTTTAACTATGGACAGCTATCTGCGATTGTGGAACCCTTTGCCGCGGTACTGGGAGCATGGGCCGTGATGACCTTTGAACCCATCCTGCCTTATGCGCTTTCCTTCGCGGCAGGGGCGATGATATTTGTAGTGGTAGAAGAGGTGATTCCCGAATCACAGCAGGACAATTATACCGATATCGCTACGATGGGCTTTATCCTTGGATTTATGGTGATGATGACCCTCGATGTAGGTTTGGGTTAATATTTGCAACATCAGGAAAAATAATGCGTCTTTAATATAAATTGCACTTATGAGAATCTTTCTTTTCCTGTTTTTTGTGACCAGCCTTGGGTTTTCTCAGAACACTCCTGTTTATTCTTCCTTGCTGGCTCCCGGCCAAACAATCAATTTTGAAGGCAGAAGCCTGAAATTTAAAAAAGTGCTCTCTGATTCCCGCTGCCCTAAAGGAACAACCTGCATCTGGGCTGGAGAAGCAAAAGTAATTGTTGAAGTTTTTCAGCATGGAAAACTAGTGGAAGAAAGAGTGATAAGCCTGGGCGAAGCTGCAAATTTACCGACCGATCTATTTGGCGATAAGTCTTTTCAAATTTCAAAATTCAGATTAACTCCTTATCCTGAAATTTCAGAAAAAATCCCCGCATCACACTATAGGCTTATGATGGAAGTTAGCAAGGAGGAAGAAATTTAATCCCCATGGCTTAATCGCATCCGCAGCCTGAAACCCCGCAAGATTTAGTTTTCTTTCCTTTGGTTAGGAATGAGGGCTTCCAGATAAGTTTGGTGAATAAATATCCCAATGCAAAAAGGAAGCTTATTAAAACCAGTATATTCTGAAGTAGTTCCATAATTTTTATTTTAATAATTGAAATGCTGCAAAAGCAATAATATAAGCAAATACGCTCATGCCCACAAGCTGGAATAACGGCCATTTCCAGGTATTGGTTTCGCGTTTAACAATAGCCAAAGTACTCATGCACTGCATCGCAAAAGCATAGAAAAGCAATAAACTTATTCCGCTTGCAAAAGTAAAGAGAGGCCCTCCCAAAATGGGGTTTGTTTCTGCGGCCATCCTGTTCTTTATAGTTTCCTCTTCATCACTTCCTACGCTGTAGATTGTGGCCAAAGTGCCCACAAATACTTCCCGGGCCGCAAAGGAGCTAATGATTGCTATTCCTATTTTCCAGTCGTATCCAAGTGGTGCCACAACCGGTTCAATGCCTTTTCCCATGATTCCGATGTAAGAATTTCGCAGTTTGAAAGACGCGATCTCTTCATCCAGATCTGCTTCTGAAACAGGATTTTCTTCTGAATAATTAGCACTTACGATCTCTTCAGCATTATTGAAATTTTCACCGGGGCCATAACTGGCCAGTACCCAAAGCACAACCGAAATGGCTAAAATGATCTTTCCCGCACCAAAAACGAAGGATTTTGTTTTTTCCACAACGTTTATTCCAACGTTTTTCAGCATTGGGAGTTTATAGTTCGGCATTTCTATAACGAAATAACTTTTTGACTTGATCTTAAGGATTTTGTTCAGAATATAGGCGGAACCTATAGCTGTTCCAAATCCTATTAGGTAAAGCAACATCAGCGTTAAACCCTGAAGGTTAAAACCCCAGTAACTTCTGTCCGGGATAACTAGCGCGATGATAATGAGGTACACAGGAAGTCTTGCAGCACATGTGGTAAAAGGCACTACCAAAATGGTGATAAGCCTTTCTTTCCAACTTTCAATATTTCTTGTGGCCATAACCGCGGGAATAGCACAGGCAGTACCCGAAACAAGCGGGACTACACTTTTCCCACTTAACCCAAAACGCCTCATTACCCTGTCCATAAGAAAAACCACCCTGCTCATATATCCGCTTTCCTCCAAAATGGAGATAAAGAGGAATAAAAAGGCTATTTGAGGGATAAAGATCACGATCCCACCAAGACCCGGAATCACACCTTCTGCAATAAGGTTGGTGAAAGCTCCGGCAGGCAGGCTGTTTTTTATCCACTCACTAAGCTGGGCAAAGGCAACATCTATCATGTCCATTGGGTAGCTGGACCAGTTATAGATCGCCTGGAAAATGAGGAGCAGAATTCCGAAGAAGATCACATAACCCCATATTTTATGAGTTAAAACACGATCTAATTTTGAACGAAGGTCTTTTGCTGCACCCGCATCAACGCTCATTGTTTCTTTGAGAACTCCGTTAATAAACTGATAGCGTAAAATTGTTTCTTTCTGCTGAAGTCTTTTCAGGTCACTTTCAGATTTCGTCTGGAATCCTGAAGTTTTTGGTAATTCAGTTCTGTTTAGGTTTCCGTAAATAGCATCCTGGGTGATCACCAGCCATAACTTGTAAAGAGACTGATTCGGATAAGCACTACGAAGTCCGTCGAAATATTCAGGATCTATAACTGAAGCGTTCACACAAGGCTCGGTGGAAAGATGCTTAAAATTAATGATGAATTCCTTAAGCTGGTCGATACCGGTATTCTTTCGGGCACTTACAAGGGCAATTTTGGTTTTTAGCCTTTCTTCCAGCAGTTCTATGTCCAGGGAAATTCCTTTTCGCTCCATCCTGTCGGCCATATTTACCACCAGAATAGTGGGAATTCCCAGGTCTTTTACCTGGGTGAAAAGCAAGAGGTTTCTTTTCAGGTTTTCTACATCGCTTACCACTACGGCAACATCGGGATAATCTTTGTCGTTTTTGTTCAGCAGCAGTTCAATAACTACATTCTCGTCAAGGGAAGAAGCATTGAGGCTGTAGGTGCCCGGAAGATCTATAATGTGAGCTTTGAGGCCCCGGGGAAGTTTGCAGATCCCTTCTTTCTTTTCAACAGTAATGCCCGGATAATTACCTACTTTTTGATTTAAACCTGTGAGCTGGTTAAATACCGATGTCTTTCCGGTGTTTGGATTTCCTATCAGGGCGACATTGATCTGCTTGCTCATATTAATCGATAAGCTCTATTTCTATATGTAAAGCGGTCTCTTTCCTGATCGCAAGGTGGCTGCCGTTTATATTAAGGTACATAGGATCCATAAATGGCGCGGTTTGCAGGACTTCAACTTCATTGCCGGGGAGACAACCCATTTCAAGAAGTTTCAGCGGAACATCTTCAGTAGAAAAGTCCTTGATGATTCCGCGTTGTCCGCATCTTAATTGAGCCAGGCTTAGCTTCACTTTATTTAGATTGATTTTAAACAAGACAAAAGTAATCGAAAATAAATAAGCAGAAAAGTTTGAGCCTTAAAAACTTAATCGGCGTATTCTGCTTTCAGCACCTTGATGTCATGCATTAAATCCTCTATAGCTTCGGGATCTGTTCCGTCGTAAAATCCGCGAATGCGTTGTTTTTTATCTACCAGCACGAAATTTTCGGTATGAATCATATCATACGGCCCGCCATCGCCATCAGATTTTGAGGCGATATAGGACTTTCGGGCTAGTTCGTAAATATGTTTTTTATCTCCTGTAACCAGGTTCCATTTTGAATCTATCACCCCTTTTTCTTCCGCGTATTTTTTAAGCACCGGCACAGAGTCGGTTTTTGGGAAGACCGTATGAGATAGCAGTAGAACTTCAGAATCATCTTTTATCTCTTCCTGAATTTTCAGCATATGATCGGTCATCACTGGACAAATGGTAAGGCATGTGGTAAAGAAGAAATCGGCCACGTATATTTTATCCTGATAAAAATCCTGGGTGATAGTATCGCCATTCTGATTAATCAATTCAAACTCTCCGATAGTATGATATTTTCTAATATGTTGCACGGTGGTGTCAACCAGTTCAGCATTTACCATATCGGGCTGAAAGACGGGGAGGCGTTCCTCCGGTTTCAGCAGCGTATAAATGGCATATATAATAATTACAGAAAGTATAGCCAGAACTATGGCTAAGGTTTTGAATTTGGCAAAAAACTGGATCATATTATCAGGATTGAATGCAAAATTAATCGCTGGCGGTCAATTAGTCGCATGCCTGGGATTAAAATTTCAGAAAATCGTTTAGGCCTGTTTGAGATTAACTTTTTTAGGAGTTTTTAAAAGGTTACTTTTGTGCGATTTTTAATTTGAAGAGTAAAAAATGGATCCATTTTTAGTTAAGGCGATACAATTACTGTTAAGCCTGTCCTTACTTATTGTGCTGCATGAACTGGGGCATTTTATCCCTGCCAAAATATTTAAAACCCGGGTAGAAAAATTCTATCTGTTTTTCGATGTGAAATTCGCCCTTTTTAAGAAAAAAATAGGCGGTACCGAATACGGGATTGGATGGTTGCCGCTTGGTGGCTATGTGAAGATATCAGGAATGATAGACGAGAGCATGGACAAGGAGCAAATGGCCAAACCGCCTCAACCTTGGGAATTTAGAAGCAAACCAACCTGGCAACGACTTATTATTATGTTGGGGGGAGTTACTGTAAACCTTATTCTAGGTTTCCTTATTTATATGATGATCGTTTTCGTATGGGGAAAGAACTATGTTGGACCAGATGAGATGCCGGAAGGTTTTGCTGTTGTAGATGAATTTAAAGATTTTGGTTTTGAAGATGGCGATCGTATTCTGCAAGTAAACGGAGAGGATTTTCAAAATAGCATTGATGTAAATAAATATCTCTTCATGCGTGATGTAAACAATATTACCGTTTTACATCAAACCGGGGAACAGAAAACCATCGATATTCCTGAAAATATTGGAGAGCAAATGTGGGAAAAAGGAATTATGATGCCTTTTATCCCAATTCAACGACCAATTTTGGATAGTGTAGTTGCTGAAACAGCCGCCGGAGTAGCGGGATTGAAGAAAGGAGATAGTATTATTTCTGTTAACGACCAGGAAATTGGATACTGGCACGAATTAGCTCCTGTAGCTAATGAAAATAAAGGCAAAGAGCTTGAGGTTATCTTTAAGCGGGATGATGAAATTAAGAGCGTGATGGTCACTCCAGATGAGGAAGGGAAATTCGGATTCTATCCACAATCAAATTTTGAAGTTAAAACCCAGGAATATGGACTGGCTAAAAGTATAAAAGTTGGTTTTGATTACGGGTATTGGACACTTCGGGATTATGTTTACCAGTTTAAATACGTATTTACTTCGAAAGGCGCGACCCAGCTTGGCGGATTTGGAGCCATCGGCGGACTTTTCCCTGATACCTGGAACTGGCAGGGATTCTGGGCTACCACAGCCTTAATTTCCATTATTCTGGCATTTATGAACATCCTACCAATCCCGGCATTGGATGGGGGACACGTGACGTTCCTGCTATATGAAATGATTACGGGTAGAAAACCGAATGATAAATTCATGGAGATCGCTCAAATGGTAGGCTTTTTCATCCTGATAGCTTTGGTACTTTACGCCAACGGAAATGACGTATACCGCTGGTTATTTGAATAGTAATTCAGGCTAAAAAAAATTAACTGAAAAAAGTTATAGTTTGTTTTGTTGTGATTTAAATTTTGGTTTATATTTGCAACCGCAAAAGAGTAACACACTCCTCCTTAGCTCAGTTGGTTAGAGCATCTGACTGTTAATCAGAGGATCCTTGGTTCGAGCCCAAGAGGGGGAGCTACTCACAGGAAGCCTTACAGAGATGTAAGGCTTTTTTGTTATCTTAATTTGATGTGTATTGTGTATATCCTATATTCTGAAAAACTGAACCGGTTTTATATTGGTTCAACATTCGACTTAGGTGTAAGAATGGAATTCCACGCTAATTCAGAATCTCGAAAATTTACGGCAAAAGCTGATGATTGGTTGTTAT
>DATISX010000098.1:0-10345 GCA_035468275.1 Salegentibacter sp. | reverse complement strand
GCTTTTGCAGTGATTACATCAGGTTTAGAATTCGCGAATTTTGCCAGGTCGGCGCGACTAAGAATTACTTTAAGGTCGTGGATCGTCTTTTCGTCCAGTTTAAGTTTTCCCGCATTTTTATTCAGCTCGAGATAAGCAATTAATTCTGAAGTTGTGCTTTCAAGAGCACGATCATAGACTTCCCGATCCAGATATTTCCTGGCTGAAAAAGTAAGCTGGGAATAGTATTCCTTTATTTCTCTTTGTTCCAACAAACTTGAATTATCAAGCTGTTGCAACTCTAATAATACCTGTTCGTAGGGTGGAAGTTCTTTTTCTGCATCCTTCTTTTGTTTTCTTCGGTAAAGATAAAATACAAGTCCGGCCAGAAGAAGAATAATCAAAACCCACCAGATCCAGGCCGGTATTGTGAAACTTCCGGGAACTTCCACCGATGGTTTTATAGGATACATTTTCTGGCGGGTAGTATCTACCGCCACATCGGCCACCTCAATCAGCATTGAATCGGTGAGGAATTCCCGATCGTTAATCAGGACTTTTTGCTGTGGTATTACATAACTTCCCGAGTCGAATTGGGTAAGACTGTACTCTTTTAATAACCTGAAACGATCTTCCAGCCTTGTGGTGTCAGCCTTAAAACTCTCAACCACTTCCAGAGGAGAAAAACTATCTCCTTCAGGAAAAACGACAAGATTAGAAGAATCTGTTTCAACCTGAATGCTGTACAGAATCTGTTCTCCAATTTTTATTGCTGAGGTATCAATTTCAGCATTAACCTGGGTTTGCTGACCAAATGAAAATACAGGAAACAGCATAAATAAAAAAAGAATAAGCCTTGACAAGGGCATCCTTCTTTCCTCATTTCTATATTTCCTTTCTGTCATTTTTATCTTTTTAGCCTCTGCGTTTAAAATAACCCAGTAATTTGGTTACATAATTCTCATCTACCCTTGTATCTATGGTCCCCGCACCGCTTAACCTGAAACTATCTGTAAAATAATTCAATCGCTCACGGTAGAATTTGG
Source organism: Salegentibacter sp. (assembly GCA_035468275.1). Lineage (GTDB taxonomy): Bacteria > Bacteroidota > Bacteroidia > Flavobacteriales > Flavobacteriaceae > Salegentibacter. Next base: position 9,320 of record DATISX010000098.1, on the reverse strand, counting down.
CGTAATTATTTCTAACCGATTTTGAGCCGGTATTTACGGTGAGATATTCCCCGGTTTCTTCATCCTGCATTTGCACAATACCGAGGTTAGGAATTTCTTCTTCCCTGCGATCATAAACCCTAATTCCGGTAAGGTCATGTTTATTTGCTGCGATCTTTAAGGTATGCTGATAATCATCGGCTATGAAATCGGATAACAGAAAAACAATCGCTTTTTTCTTCAGCACATTAGAAAGGTATTTTAAAGCTGCTGCAATATCGGTTTTTTTGCCCTCCGGCTTGAATTCCAAAAGCTCCCTGATGATTCTCAGCACATGAGATCGGCCTTTTTTAGGCGGAATATAAAGCTCTATCTTATCGGTGAAAAGCATCAGACCAATCTTATCGTTGTTTTGAGTGGCCGAAAAGGCAAGGGTAGCGGCAATTTCAGTTATAATGTCTTTTTTGAACTGGGTCTGGGTCCCGAACATTTCAGAACCTGAAATATCCACCATGAGCATCAGCGTAAGTTCGCGTTCTTCTTCAAAAACCTTCACAAAAGGTTCGTTATAACGGGCGGTAACATTCCAGTCTATACTTCGCACATCATCGCCAAACTGGTATTGTCTCACCTCACTAAAGGTCATCCCCTTACCCTTAAAAGCCGAATGATATTCCCCACCAAACACGTGGTCACTCAACCGGCGGGTTTTTATCTCTATTTTTCGTACTTTTTTTAGTAGTTCTTTGGTGTCCATTTTAGCCCTTTCCCGAACCCGCTTCAAGGAAAGCAGAAATTTGAAAGTTTGTAATTAAGTGAATCAGAAAAAGTCCCAAAAGGGAATAGAAGTCTAAGGCACTTCTATTTCATTCACAATTTTATTGATAATATCTTCTGAAGTGATATTTTCAGCCTCGGCCTCGTAGGTAATCCCGATTCTGTGACGAAGTACATCGTGTACAACGGCCCTAACATCTTCAGGAATTACATATCCACGTCTTCTTATAAAAGCATAACATTTTGCCGCCATCGCCAGGTTAATACTACCCCTGGGAGAAGCTCCAAAATTTATAAGTGGTTTGATCTCTTCCAGCTTGTATTTTTCGGGAGTACGCGTGGCAAATACGATATCCAGAATATATTTTTCAATCTTTTCATCCATATAAACTTCTCGAACAGCTTCCTGCGCTCGAAGAATTTGCTCCAGACTAACTACCGGATTTACCTTTGGAAAAGCTCCTTTAAGATTTGACCTGATGATAAGCTGTTCCTCGGCCATCTGAGGATATTTTATAACGGTTTTAAGCATAAAACGGTCAACCTGCGCTTCAGGCAGAGGATAAGTTCCTTCCTGCTCTACCGGGTTTTGGGTCGCCATTACTAAAAATGGTTTATCCAAAATAAAAGTTTGATCTCCAATAGTCACCTGCTTTTCCTGCATGGCTTCCAGTAAAGCCGACTGCACTTTCGCAGGAGCCCTGTTGATCTCATCGGCAAGTACGAAATTGGCGAAAATAGGTCCTTTCTTTATGCTGAAATCATTCAGCTTCATATTATAGATCATAGTACCTATAACATCTGCCGGTAAAAGATCGGGGGTAAACTGAATTCTACTGAAATCTCCGTGAACAGCCTGAGAAAGCGTATTAATAGCAAGAGTTTTCGCAAGTCCGGGCACCCCTTCCAGCAAAATGTGCCCCTGGCCTAAAAGACCTATCAGCAAACGTTCTACCATATGCTTTTGTCCTACGATCACCTTATTCATTTCGGCGGTAAGAATATCTACAAAAGCACTCTCCCTCTCAATTTTCTCGTTCAAGCTGGCAATATCAACCGAAGCCTCGTTTTCTATCATTCTTAATTATTTTTAACGGGAGTGAATATACATACTTCTAAACACGCGCGCAAATTGAAAAATCTTTAGGTTTTTGGCTGTTAAGGGATGGTTAAAAAAAGAGCGACCACATTGGTCGCTCTTTCAGTAATTCCATAAAGAAAAGGTTTTATTCTACAGAACCATCAAGAAAAATAGTTTCAAGATCTGTAGTTCCATCAGCTTCTACCTCAACATCATTAATGGTGATCGTAGAGTAACCACTAGCCTCCTCGGGAGTAACGGTTACTTTGTAAGTTCCGGCAGGCAAAGCGTGCAATACGAATTCACCGCTATCTGAAGTATATGCAGAAATGGTATTACTTCCATTTGTTGCAGTTACCAATGTACTGTATTCCGTAGGATGTACTTCCCCTACAATTTGGCCAGCGTCATCATAAGCTGAAAGTCTGATTACAGGTTTTAGGATAAAACCTCCATTTCCGGTGGTAACTATAGACTCCTCAACGTCAAAATCTAGAAGGAATTCATAATGTTCTCCGGCTTCCAGTTCCTGATTTAGATTTAGTTTTAATCCCGACTGTTGTGCGCTGGGAGTTGCTAATGGCAATTCTACTCCGTCCACTGTAACAAAGTTATCCGGTCCGAGCACAAGCCTGATCTGACTTACAAATCCGGCTGGGATTTCAGAATCGGCTAGTTCCTGGGTGATACCTCCTGTTAATTCCAAAAGGTCATATTGTCCTGCTTCAACATCATCAAGGCTTAACCAGCCTTCTTCATCGGTCACACCTTGTTCAACTTCCACCTGTACCATTACATCTAGTACATCAACCTTCACCGCATCATAATCCCCAGGGGCATCAGTCATTCTCACAGTAACTCTGGCATTTTCTTCATCGATAGGACCATCGTTATCATCGTCGCTACAGCTGGTAAAGCCCAAACCTAAAACCGCCACAAAAATCGCTGGTTTCAGACTCCATTTTCTAAAAGATCTTTTCATAAGTAGAATTTTTTTATTATTCGTTGGCTTGATAACGCCATTAAAAATTTTTCATTTTGTCGATAATTTTTAATTAACGAAATTTAACAGGCTTTAACCTTGTCTTAAAAAGAAAGACTGGATATTGTAACCGAATTAATTTGTGAATTTTATAATCTAAATCTATGAAAACCGCTCTTATAACAGGCGCCTCCAGCGGAATAGGCCGTGCCACTGCCAGACTTTTCGCAAAAGAAAGTATCCGATTAGTTATTTGCGGAAGGAGAAAAGACCGGTTGACCGAACTGCGGGACGAACTGCAGAAAATAGTGCCGGTACATGTGCTGCGATTTGATGTTAGGCATAAAGCCGAAGTCTTTGAAAATATAAAACACCTCCCTAAAGAGTTTCAGGAGATTGACATCCTGGTCAATAATGCCGGTAATGCTCATGGACTGGACCCCATTGAAAACGGCAATACCGATGATTGGGACGCGATGCTGGATATAAATGTGAAAGGGCTTTTGTATGTAAGTAAAGCAGTAATTCCGGGAATGATCGAAAGAAAGAAAGGCCATATAATCAATATTGGATCTACTGCCGGAAAAGAAGTTTACCCAAACGGGAATGTGTACTGTGCCAGCAAACATGCCGTAGATGCGCTTAATCAAGGTATGCGAATTGATCTGAATAAATACAAAATTAAAGTTGGGGCTGTAAACCCGGGCCTTACCCAAACCGAATTCAGTGAAGTTCGCTTTAAGGGAGATACCGAAAAGGCGAAAAAAGTTTATCAGGGTTATAAAGCTTTGGAAGCAGAAGATATTGCGGAGATCATCAATTTTATGGTAAGTCGTCCCATGCATGTAAATATTGCCGATCTTACGGTGATGCCCACGGCCCAGGCAAATAGCACTACGGTGAATAAAGATTAATAGGAAATAAGGGAAGGATTTCCGCCTTCGCGGAAATGACAAATTTATGATCAATAAACGCCTTTTAATAAAAAACCTGCTCGCTCACAGTGACGAAAATAGCTTTTACGATAAAAAGCTAAGGCTCAACATTGGGGAAAGGGAAGGAAAGGCGAAATTTCTTAAGCACGTTTGCGCACTGGCCAATTCAAACCCTGAGAATAATTCTTATATCGTAATTGGGGTAAAAGATGATGACAATTCTATTTTAGGTATAGATTTCTTTGACGACAGTAAGATCCAGAATTTGGTGAATGCTTATCTGAATAATGCGCCTTTAATCTCTTATGAAAATATCCCGTTTCCGCACTTGCCGTCGCAACTGGTTGTTGGGCTGGTGACCATAAGACCTAATCACGGAAAAATATGCTCGCTTAAAAAAAACATCTGGAAGTATTACGGTGGTTCAGTTTTCCAAAGAGAAGGGAGCATCAGCATGCCGAAGAATTTCGGAATTGACATCACAGATGAAAATTCAGCAATAGTGACTTCCATAGAAAATCATTCTCATAACAATATTGAACTCACCTTAGACGGGGTTTTTGATTTCCTGAATAAACGACAGGATTTCAGGGCTACCTATAAGGTATTTAAAGAGTACTTTGTAGTATGCTGGGCGGGGAAACAAAAAAAAGGAAAGGAAGGCACGTTTTATTCCCGGGTGGATATTGAACTTATCAATGAGCAGGTGAAACTATTTTATTCTGAATTAGACGAGGTGAGTATTACAACTACTAAAGATCAATTTAAAATATTGGAATTCGTTCATCTCGGGCTGCATGACAGTTTCAAATATTATCCTTTGGAAGAAGTGATCATTAATTTCAAGGACAATATGAGCTACGAGATTGAAAGCAAACTGCTTTTTAATCCGCCTGAGTTTGACAAGAAAGTTCTTTATCATATTTATAACAGCAACAACAGCCTTCTCGAAAAATTAAAAAAGGACAGGCCATTAAATAAACACGAAGAAAAAGATCTAATTAACCTTCCTTCAACATATCTTCTCTGCTATTTTAATAATTTTGAAAATGCAATTGATAAACTTGATGAGTCAAGATTGCATTTAAAAAAATATAGCCGCGAGGCTTATAATAATTATAAGGAAACTATTAGAATCCTTAGAAAAGTTAAATACAATTAATATGGGCAGAAGTATTGCCATTGGAGATATCCACGGAGGATTAGAAGGCTTGATCCAATTGTTACAACGTACAGATATAACCCCCGATGACGAACTTATCTTTCTAGGAGATTATGTTGATGGATGGAGCGATTCGGCTAATGTAGTGTCTTATCTTATAAAGCTTGCCAAACAAAATACCTGCATCTTTATTCGCGGCAATCATGACGACCTTACCTACCGCTGGCTCAAAACCGGAGAATTGAATGAACAATGGCTACAACACGGCGGCCAGACGAGTATTGATGCTTACAGAAATTTTTCAGAAGAAGAGAAAAAACAGCACATAGAATTTTACGAGCAGATGCTCAATTATTATATCGATAAAGAAAACCGATTATTTGTACACGCCGGTTTCACCAACCAGCATGGACCCGAGACCGAGTATCATGATTCAGGATTTTATTGGGATCGCACGCTTTGGGAAACGGTGCTTTCCCTGGATGAAAAGATGAGACCTGATGATAAATATTACCCAAAAAGACTTCTGTTATTTAAAGAAATCTTTATTGGGCACACTCCTGTTACCAGAATTGGAGAAACTACTCCCGTAAATAAAGCGAACGTCTGGAATATAGATACCGGGGCGGCCTTTAAGGGGCCTATTTCAGCTATCGATGTGAATTCTAAAGAAATATGCCAAAGCGATCCAGTTTTTGAGCTATATCCCGACGAAAGCGGCAGAAATTAAGACTTCTTTATTACAACTCCACATCTTTCAATTATATATTTGTAATTCAAGGATTTTAGCTTTTATTTGTTTGCTATTGATTAATCATAAAGTGCAGCACAATATTTGTTGATAGAATTATAACCACCAACATTGTTATGATGTTTGTGAAAATTATTTAAAAATGGCCCTCAGTAACCTTAGATTAGAAGTAATGCAAACCATTGAAAAGAAAGTAGATGGTTTTATTGATGAGTACCTTATTCCCATAGAAGATATATGGCAACCCACTGACTTGTTGCCAAATTTGCAGAAAGAAAATTATGCAGAAGAGATTGACCAGATTCGGGAAGAAGCTAAAGAATTAGGATATGATTTTTGGGTAGTTTTAGTTGCCGATATGGTAACCGAAGAAGCCCTGCCCACCTACGAATCCTGGTTAATGGATATGGAAGGTGTTAAACAACACGGAAAATCCCAGGGTGAATCAAACAGCTGGGCAAAATGGGTACGTCACTGGACCGGGGAAGAAAACCGCCACGGAGATACCTTAAACAAATACCTTTACCTCTCGGGAAGGGTAAACATGAAAGAAATTGAGAAAACAACTCAATATCTTATCAGCGACGGTTTTGATATTGGAACCGATCGCGATCCCTACCGAAACTTTGTATACACCAGTTTCCAGGAACTGGCAACGAACATTTCCCATAAACGTGTTGGCCAACTTGCTAAGAAAAAAGGGAATAAAATGCTGGCAAAGATGTGTAATATCATTGCCGGAGATGAGATGAGGCATTATATGGCTTACCGGGAATTTGTAAAAACTATTTTTGAGCATGACCCGAGTGAAATGATGCTGGCTTTCCACGATATGATGAAGAAAAAAATCGTTATGCCCGCTCAATTCATTCGTGAAAGCGGCCAGGAAATTGCTTCAGCCTTTGAGAACTTCTCTAATGCAGCCCAAAGACTAGGAGTTTATACCACGGAAGATTACATCAGTATCCTGAAAACCCTTAATAATTACTGGGAAATCGATAAGATGCGTGGCCTAACAGACGAGGCTGAGAAAGCTCGTGATTACCTGATGAAATTACCGGACAGGATGACCAGGATCGCAGATAGAATGTCAATACCACAGGATCAGCATAAATTCAAATGGGTGGAACCCAACGGAACGCTTTAAGTTTTCCGGAAATAACTTATACAAACCGCTTTTTAAAAAAAGCGGTTTTTTTATTGCTTAATTTCAACAGGTTTATTCATAATATTGCAATTAACTAGCAATTCCAAATGAGCAATTCTTCCAATCCTATACTTATTATTCTGGCCTTCTTTTCTATTTACTTTATTTGGGGGTCTACTTATCTTTTAAATAAGATCGCAGTAACTGAACTTCCGCCCTTTATGCTGGCTTCTATTAGGTTTATCACTGCCGGATTGCTTATTTTTCTTATTTGCAAAATTCTCAAGATAAGCCTGGCTATAACCAGAAAGCAACTGGTAAATACAATAATCGCTGGATTTCTTTTTCTCGCCTTCGGAAACGGAGTTGTAGTCTGGGCCTTAAAATATGTAGATAGTGGTTTTGCCGCCCTGGAGATTTCAGCGCAGCCGCTGGTGGTACTCATAATGATGAGAATCTTCCAGGGAAAAAAGATCCTTCCCATGTCTATGGTAGGTGTCGTTTTGGGTATTATAGGCATTTATCTCCTGGTAAGCCAAAACCAGGTCACCGATCAGGAAAATTCCTGGTTGGGAATAGGGATGATCTTCCTTTGCTTACTTAGCTGGGCCTATGGAAGTTTGTTTGTTGGAAAAGCAGATTTACCCACCAATCATTTTGTGAATACCGGTTACCAGATGGTCACCGGCGGGATTATCCTTCTTTTGGGGAGTTTGGCCTTTGGTGAGAGTTGGAGCTGGCCCAACACCTGGAGTGAACCAACCAGCTATTCTATGTTGTTGCTTATTTTCTTCGGAAGTATTGTCGCCTTTACCGCCTTTAATTATTTACTGAAAGAAGTTTCTCCTGAAAAGGTTGCAACCTCAACCTATGTCAACCCTATAATAGCCCTTATTCTGGGCTGGTATTTTTTAAATGAACAGATCACCACACAGTCTGTTGTTGCAGCAGTAGTTCTATTAACCGGAGTTTATTTCATCAATACGAAGAAGAAACTGGTTATGTTTTCCAGATTTTCCCCAAGATTTGGTAAAAAACTAAACCAATAAGTATAAATTGCCTGTAAATTTCTTCAAAATGTATTCCCAGATCCTGGACCATATTTCAAAAGACATCTCCTTAAATCCTTCTGAAAAAGAAGAATTCACCGGGATACTTTCAGAAAGGAAAATTTTAAAGAAAGAACTCCTAATCAAACCAGGAGATAAAGTCGATTCAGAATATTATGTGGTGAAAGGCTGCCTTAAAGCCTACTATCGTGACCAGACAGGCGAAGATCATATCATTCAGTTTGCTATTGAAGACTGGTGGATAAGTGATTTCGAAGCTTTTTTTAAAGATACCCCCGCCGAACTTCATGTTGAGGCGATAGAAGATTCAGTTTTGCTCGGGATTGACAAAGCTTCTCTGGAATTGCTCTACCAGCGCATCCCAAAATTTGAACGTTTCTTCAGGTTAAAGATCACCAATGCCTTTGTAGCGCTTAGAACCCGCATTCTCTCTTCTCTTCAGAAAACGGGAAAAGAACGCTACCTGGAATTCTGCAAAACCTATCCGAAAATTGAGAAAAGAGTTCCCAACTATCACATCGCGAATTACCTCGGACTTAAACCCGAAAGCCTGAGCCGAATTCGCAAAGAATTGACATAGCTTAACATTTTTTAACCCACCCCCTTAACATAAATCAAGTAATTGAAGGCAATTCACGCCTTACCTTTGCCCATTGGTAAAATGAAGGGAAAATTTTCTCTCTTTTTGCTGAAGCTTTCTTTACGGAAGGTTTTGAAAATGAAAATTTTAATTTAAAATATATCAGAATGAGCAAGAAACAAGCTTTATTAGAAACTTATAATTTAAACGGTCTGGAATTACCAAATCGTGTTGTTATGGCACCCATGACCAGAAGCCGGGCAAATAATCCTGAAAACAAACCTACAGAGGAACTTCATGGGGAATATTATAAACAAAGAGCCAGTGCCGGACTTATCATTACTGAAGGTTCACAGATATCAAAACGTGCCGTAGGTTACGTAAATACTCCCGGGATTTATTCTCAGGAGCAAGTGGAGGGCTGGAAAGAAGTTAACAAAAAAGTACACGAAGCCAACGGACGTATTTTTATTCAGCTATGGCATGTGGGTAGAATGTCTCACCCCGACTTCCATAATGGAGAATTGCCTCTTGCGCCATCCGCTTTGAATCCCAATGACAAATCTTTTACCCCTGAAGGTTTTAAGGATACCGTAACTCCAAAGGAGATGAGTATTGAAGAGATTAAAGAGACTGTCCGGGATTTCAAAAATGCGGCAAAAAACGCGATGGAAGCTAATTTTGACGGAATTGAGATTCATTCCTCAAACGGATACCTGTTTCACCAATTCTTCAATGCGACTTCAAACCACCGAACCGATGAATACGGCGGAAGTATTGAAAACAGAGCGAAAATTCTATTTGAAGTGATCGATGCGATCAAAGAAGTAATGCCGGAAAATAAAATAGGTCTTCG
>DATISX010000097.1:0-11388 GCA_035468275.1 Salegentibacter sp. | reverse complement strand
ACTTGAAGTTCCAAATTTGGTGATCTGTGGAGATTATAATATTTGTCATCAGGCCATTGATATTCATGATCCTGTTCGTCTAAAGAATGTCTCCGGATTTCTACCTGTGGAACGCGAGTGGCTTGATAATTTTATGAAAAGTGGCTTTATTGATTCTTTTCGGTATTTTAATGAAGAACCCGACCAATATTCCTGGTGGAGTTACCGCGCAAATGCCCGAGCCAATAACAAAGGCTGGAGAATAGATTATAATTTAGTGGCAGAACCCCTACAAGATAAATTAAAACGTGCCGTTATATTACCGGAAGCTTATCATAGCGACCATTGCCCCGTATTGCTGGAACTCGAATAAATTCTGAAAAAATTACTTATGAAAAAAATAGCCTTATTGCTTGTTATGGTGTTTTCGCTGGGATCTTGTGTCTCTTCAAAAGTGTACAACGACCTTGAAAGCAAACACGCAGATCTAAAAAGAGAAAACAGAAACCTCAAAACCGACCTTGATAAATACAGAAACCTGGATGAAGATTATTCAGAACTGAAGAACGATTATGCTGAATTAGTCGCAGAAAGAAACGGGTTAAGAGATGAGCTGGAAAGCACCAGGAGAAACTACGAAACCCTCAAGGATTCTTATGATGCTTTGGAAGAAAACAGCTCGGCAGCCATAGCAGATAATTCGAGACAAAACCGCCAGCTGCTGGCAGAATTGGAAGAGAAAGAAAATGCATTAACTCAGGAACAGACCCGCCTGGCAAAGCTACAGCGGGATCTGGATTCCAGATCAAGAAGGATTGACGAGCTAGAAAGTCTCATTGCCGCCAAAGATGCAAAAATGAACGCGCTTAAAGACGCTATCTCCAAAGCCCTTACCAATTTTGAAGGTAAAGGCTTAAGCGTAGAGCAAAGAGATGGGAAAGTATATGTTTCCATGGAAAATAAATTATTGTTCAGCTCCGGAAGTTGGGCGGTAAATGCCGAAGGTAGACAGGCCGTACAGCAATTAGGTCAGGTTTTAGCTCAAAACCCCGATATCGCTGTGCTTATTGAAGGCCATACCGATGATGTGCCTTACGGCGGAAGCGGAGCTTTAAAAGATAACTGGGATCTTTCAACCAAGAGAGCGACTTCGATAGTTCAGATACTTCGGGAGAATAACAATATAGAACCCCAAAACCTGACCGCTGCAGGGCGCGGTGAACATGCACCGATTGCTACAAATGAATCAGGCGAAGGCAGATCAAAGAACAGAAGAATTGAAGTTATTCTTACTCCAAAACTTGATGAAGTCACCAAATTGCTAAACGAAGAGGAGTAAAATTTCCCGTCTGAAAATTAAATATGAAATATACCAACCTACCGAATACCGATATAAAAGTTAGTAAAATATGCCTGGGCACGATGACCTGGGGACAGCAAAATACCGAAGCTGAAGGCCACGAGCAAATTGATTTTGCATTGGATAAAGGAGTCAATTTTCTTGATACAGCCGAAATGTATTCCATACCTCCAAGACCGGAAACTCAAGGAAGAACCGAAGAGATAATCGGGACCTGGTTGAAGAAAACCAATCGCAGGGATGAGATCGTCCTGGCTTCAAAAATTGCCGGCCCCGGGAAGCAGGTGGCTCACATTCGTGAGAATTTAGGGTATTCAAAAGAAGCTCTTGAGGATGCTCTTGATAAAAGCTTAAAGCGACTGCAAACCGAGGTGATTGATATTTACCAGCTGCATTGGCCGGAGCGACAAACGAACTTTTTCGGGAAGAGAGATTTTTCACAGGAGGAAGATGAATCCTGGGTAGAAAATTTTGAAGAGGTGCTTTCAAATCTTCAGGATTTTGTGAAGAAGGGAAAGATAAAATATATAGGTCTTTCCAATGAAACCCCATACGGCCTCATGCGATTTCTGGAAAACAGCAAGAAAGATTTGCCGCGGGTGCTTACGGTTCAGAATCCTTATAATCTTTTAAACCGAAAAGATGAAATTGGTCTCACCGAAATCCTGTACCGTGAAAAGGTGGGTTATCTTCCATATTCTCCGCTTGGGATGGGAGTTTTAACCGGAAAACATTTGAATGGTATAAAGAAAAATACAAGGCTGGACCTCTTTCCGCAGTATAAGAGATATTCAAATGAACAGGCGGTAAAAGCCACCAGGGAATACAGCGAGATCGCTAAAAAACATGGGCTTAGTTTTGCACAAATGTCACTCGCCTTTATCAATCAGCAGCCTTTCGTTACGAGTAATATTATTGGTGCGACCAACCTGGATCAATTAGCTGAAAATATTGGTAGTATTGATCTGGAGCTTTCACCTGAAATCATTGTAGAGATAAACGCGGTTCACGAGAGAATTCCAAATCCGGCTCCTTAAATTGGGCTAACAAGGCTTTGATGTATAAACAGCGCTCTGTCTTCAAAAGTTCTAACGTGATACCAGTCTTTGGTTTTTCCAAGGAAATTCAGGGTATCATTGGCAGCGAGGGTTTCCAGAATCTCTGAGTTCCTTGTGCCCGGCCTGTTTCTTAAATTTGCCTGGGCTGAAGTAATCAAAAGTTGATTGGGATGAATATCTTCCACGATATTTTCAACCTCAAGATTCGGTATTTGAAATACAAAATTCAGCGGATCTATTGCCCCGTGATAACTTTTATAAATTCCAAAATGCAAGTGGGGAGGCGTGGTACGAGCGTTGCCGGTGTTCCCAACATAACCAAGAGTGTCGCCCATCTCCACTTTTCCTGAAATTGGATGAATACTGTCTAAATGTGCGTAGTACAAAGATTGTTTCCTTTTATTATCGCGCAGCCAAACCTGTTTGCCTCCCAGGCCTTTTTCTCCGGAATACGTGATTCGACCATCGGTCGCAGCCACGACGGGTGTTCCGCGTTTGGCGAAAATATCTATGCCTTCATGGCTTCTGGCTCCGCCATCCCTGGTTGCACCCCAATAACTTTGTATAGAATTATTCATGCCGGCCAGCACCGGGAAAATATAAGCCGGTTTTTTCTCAATCTTAAATGAAAATGAAGTATTCGCTTCAATTTCAGGCTGAATTACCAATTTGTAATTGCCCACCTCTTCAGGTTCAAAACTGAATTTTTTCTTCTGAAAATCTGCAGTCTCAATTTTTTCAAAGCGGGCAACTGAATCTCCTTTTTCATGATAAAGTTCTATAAATACCAGATCTTTAACCGAATTTGTTTCTGCCTCAAATGTGAGAATTTCTCCAGGTTTTAGCTCCATTTCATACGAATAGATCTGGAAACTTCGGGGTGAGAATTTTCCTGTTTCGGAATAAGGAAGCTCGATATTTACGCTATCCATAAGAGCCAGATCAACCCTGGTTTGCCAGAGCCCGAATAGTTCATCTGAAATATTGAAATTCCGTTGGTATCTTTCCTTTGCGTTTGGATTGGAAATTAAATCGGAAGCCTTGTTAATCTGTGAGCAAGCGGTGGTTAATAGAGCAAGGCTAATTAGGAGTATTTTTATCTGCAGCATCTTTTTCATAGTCGCTCACATTAGAGCAGGAACTATGCCACACTTAGCCAAATAGATGACTCACAACATCCTCAATTTTCGCAACTTTAATGATTTCTATGGTATAATTATTTTTTGGAATCTTGCTTTGTTTAGCGATCATGATTTTTGCGAAACCGAGTTTTTCAGCTTCCAGGATACGCTGTTCTACCCTGGTTACAGGTCTTATCTCTCCGGCGAGACCAACTTCTGCCGCAAAACAAATGTCTTTTTCTACGGCGATATCTTCATTGGAGGACAGGATTGCCGCAACTACCGCAAGATCAATTGCAGGATCGTCTACGCTAATTCCCCCGGTAACATTCAGAAAAACGTCTTTTGCTCCCAAACGGAATCCCGCTCTTTTTTCCAAAACTGCGAGCAGCATATTCAGGCGTTTTGCATTATAACCCGTTGCCGATCGTTGGGGAGTTCCGTACACGGCCGTGCTAACTAATGCCTGGATTTCGATCATTAACGGACGCATTCCTTCCAGGGTAGCCGCAATAGCGGTTCCGCTGAGGTCTTCATCATTTTTTGAAATGAGAATTTCAGAAGGATTGGAAACTTCCCGCAACCCGCTTCCCTGCATCTCGTAAATTCCCAGTTCGTGGGTAGATCCAAAGCGGTTTTTGTGAGCGCGAAGGATTCGGTATACGTGATTTCTGTCGCCTTCAAATTGAAGAACTGTGTCAACCATGTGTTCCAGAACTTTTGGGCCTGCGATACTTCCTTCTTTGGTAATATGACCAATAAGAATTACGGGAGTGTCAGTTTCTTTGGCGAATTTTATAAGTTCGGCCGTACATTCCCTAATCTGGGAAATGCTTCCGGGAGAACTTTCTATATAATCGCTATGCAGGGTTTGGATGGAATCTATGATTACTACCTGTGGCTCTACACTCTCAATATGCCGAAAGATATTTTGAGTCTTGGTTTCGGTTAAAATATAACAGTTTGCCGGATTCGGATTGATTCTTTCCGCCCGCATTTTAATCTGCTGCTGACTTTCTTCACCGGAAACATACAAAACCTTGTAATTAAGCTGAAGCGAAATCTGAAGCAGCAAGGTGCTTTTCCCAATTCCGGGCTCACCGCCAAGCAGGGTGAGGGAGCCGGGCACAAGACCGCCTCCTAAAACCCTGTCTAACTCATTATTTGAGGTTTTCCAGCGATTTTCGGGGGAGGTCTCGATTTCGGCAATTTTAAGTGGCCGGTTTGTCCTTTTATTTTCTTTAGCGGTGGGAGTTTTCCAGTCTTTAGGATCGGGCTTTTGTACCAGTTCTTCAACTATAGTATTCCATTCCCCGCAAGCGGAACATTTTCCCTGCCATTTAGAATATTGGCTGCCACAATTCTGGCAGTAAAAAGTAGTCTTTACCTTGGCCATTAAGCTCCTGAATTTTTATGCTAATAACCGAAATCTTTTTTAATCGCATCGGCTTTGGCTAGCATAAAATCGGTGTCCAGAAAGGCGATTTTTTCTTGCCCGTATGCTTTTTGATAGGTTCGCATGGCCTTTTTAGGATTTCCGGTTTCCTCTTCAAAGCGAGCTTCAAAGTAAGTAGCCAACATGGTTCCGGGGTAATGATCCTGAGCCATTTTGCTTAATTCAAGGTAATCATCCCAACGACGGGTTTTCTCTATAGCATTGTAAACCGCCATGAAATCATTCAGGCGGATTTGTTTTTCAACATGAAACAATTCATTAATCGATTCATATTTTTCAGATAAAAACGCAACCGGGGAAACGGAGGTTTGCAACAGAATCTCGTTATATTCTTTTACTGAAATAGGGCTGTACACCTTGAACATCTTTGATAATGCCGAAGGAATAGCTTTCCCTACCAGGGTGTAATGGGTAGTGTTCTCGAAATTATCGAAATGGTATTCAAGCATTTGGTTGTCAATGTCCTGAAGTTGGTTGTCAAAAGACATTATTTTCTCCTTTAACTGGGGAATATCATCGCTGCCGGTGGCCAGGTAATACCATTTTTTAGTTTCAGACCCGGCGAGGGAATTAACTATCCTCTCGGTCATTTGCGGAGCGAGGTCTGGGCTAAGGTTAATATAGCCATCAAAAAGTGGATCTGTCTTTAAAAGATAGTAGTTGATGAAATTTGAAGTAAAATCATGACCTACTATCACTCTAAAATCGGTAGTGCGATATTTGGTATCCAAATGTTGCATTAATTCCATTCCGAGGAATTCGAAAAAGGCTGCGCCATCGCCGGTTGGTAGAAAATTCTGCTCGTCATATGCAGCGTCCATTTCACGGCTTCCATCCTGGTTGATACCAACAACGATCATCTCGGGAGCATCTTCCCAATAGGAATAATAATCAACATTTCCTGCAATAGGTTCAAAAAGATAATCTCCATCCATTACGATCATGACCGGGTAATGTTTTTCGGCGTTTGCATCGTAATTTCTCGGTAATTGAATCTTCAGTTGTCTTTCTTCACCAAGTTTTTCCGAAGAAATTGTTTCGTAAAGAGTTTGTGAAAAAGTAAAAATTGGCGCAAGAAATACCGCCATTAAAAGTAATTTTTTCATCATAGGTGTTAAATTGGTTACTTAAAGCCAAGATAATCAATTATTCTTACGGTTAAAAACTGGTAATAAAATGAAGGATAGGGCGCCCAAAACGAGCACCAGCAAGGTTTGTGTTCCCCAGGTAAGCCAGCCAAAAGCTTCACCCGATTGTTTGCTTATCCCGAAAAGTACGAGGATAGCGCCAATTGCCACCG
The DNA here is from genome assembly GCA_035468275.1 of Salegentibacter sp. GTDB lineage: Bacteria > Bacteroidota > Bacteroidia > Flavobacteriales > Flavobacteriaceae > Salegentibacter. Next base: position 5,114 of record DATISX010000097.1, on the reverse strand, counting down.
GATAAACTCCAATTCCGCCGTTTGTTGCTGAAATTGCCAGAGAACCAACCACAAAAGCGGCCAGCATCATCCCTGCGCCGGGCGGTACCATTTCAGGAACCGAGAAGCTAATTACGTAAAACATCAGTATGTACATAAGCCAGATGAACATGGTATGGAATAGAAAAGCCCATTTTTGTTTCATTCTGAAAATGCTACGCATTCCCTCAATCAGACCTTGAGCCATCTTTCTTATCTTTTTCAGAAAAGGGAGATTAGATTGCTTGATTAGCCAAAAACCTGCGGCTGCCGCAAGAATTAGGAAAACCAGAATTATCACAGTGGTTAGGGGATTTATTTCGTGACTTGAAAAATAAGTCAGCAGGTGTTCGGTCTGAAGAATTAGAGTGAAGCCCATAATCGCAAGCATCACCACAACATCGGCAATTCTTTCAGAAATAATGGTTCCGAAAGCTTTTTCAAAAGGAATTTTTTCATAGCTGGAAAGCGTGGCAGCTCTCAAAACCTCTCCCGATCGCGGTATTCCAAAATTTGCTAAATATCCTGCCATTACAGCCATAAAGGAATTGGCAAAACGAGGTTTATAACCCATGGGTTCCAGCATGTATTGCCATCTGTAGGCCCTGGATAAATGAGAAAGTACTCCGAAAATAAGAGAAAGAAAGAGCCAAAAGGGATTGGCATTAATAATATTATCTAACAGTTCTCTACGTTCAGCTGGTGTAGCAGTTTGAAGCGAATACCAAATGAAAATAAACCCGAGAAGTAACGGGAGGATGATTTTTAGTATTTTGACGGTTTTTTTGTTCAAGAAATTAGCTCAACAAGTTGGTTTCTTCATCAGGAAAAACCAGAGAAGGTTTGAATGTTTTGGCTTCTTCAAATTCCATAATAGCGTAGGCGATGAGAATTAGCACGTCTCCTTTAGCCACTTTTCTTGCTGCAGCGCCATTAAGGGTTATCTCGCCCGTATTTCGGGGTCCCGGAATAACATAAGTTTCCAGGCGTTCCCCATTATTATTATTCACGATCTGAACCTTCTCGCCTTCAATAATATTAGCAGCGTCCATTAGATCTTCGTCTATGGTTATACTGCCGATATAATTTAAATCGGCGCCTGTTACTTTTACGCGGTGAATTTTAGATTTTACTACGTGTACCTGCATCTCAAATTAATTTAGGGCCAAATTATCTATCAAACGAACTTCTCCGGCATAGGCCGCGATAAATGCCCGATAATTCTGACCTTCTCTTTTTTTGTTTATTTTTTTCAGGGTATCAGCTTCGGCAATTTCGAAATATTCCAGTTTTAAAACAGGATGATCTTTAAACTGAGCGTTTACCCAATCGGTGATGTAATTAACACTTTTTGTGCCAAATAGATCCCTTGATTTCAGGAGGGTTTCGTGTATAAAAGAGGCGCTTTCCCTTTGGTTGGGGTCCAGAAGTTCGTTTCTGGAACTACGGGCTAATCCGTTAGGTTCTCTAAGAATTGGGCAACCAATTACTTCGACCGGAAGATTCTGGTCTTCTGTTAATTTCCGTATAATCTGTAACTGCTGAAAATCTTTTTGTCCGAAGAAGGCCTTATGAGGTTTTACAATCTCAAAAAGCATTTTTACCACGGTACCAACCCCGTCAAAATGTCCTGCCCGGAATTTCCCTTCCATGACTTCTGCAAGGTTTCCAAATTCAAATTTTTCAGAAATAACATTCTCTCCGTATAGCTCGCTTGCCGCGGGAGCGAAAACCCACAAATCAGGATTAATAGTTTCCAAAAGGTCTAAATCTTTCTGAAGTCCGCGAGGATATTTTTCAAGGTCCTGAGGATTATTGAATTGCGTGGGATTAACAAAGATGCTTACCACCACCTGGTCGCAGATCTTTTCGGCATTGGTCACCAAAGATAAATGCCCTTCGTGAAGTGCGCCCATTGTTGGAACTAATCCCAGGGTTTTTCCTTCCGATTTAAGCTTACTTACAGCCGTTTGAAGAGCCTCCTTTTCCTTAAAAATCTGCATATTATTAAAAAATTAACAGCGTGCAAACTTAATATATTACGGGCAATCTGCATAAAATTTTGTAATTTTGCGTGTTTTTTATTCGCAACTGCAATTAAAGCAATGAATTTATGAAAGATAAGAGGATATTGTACGTCTCGTCTGAAGTTATACCTTACCTACCTGAAACCGAAATATCATCCACGTCTTTTGAAGCCGCAAAAATGGTAAATAACCTTGGTGGGCAAATTAGAATATTTATGCCCAGGTTTGGTAATATCAATGAACGTAGGCACCAATTACATGAAGTGATTAGGCTTTCTGGAATGAACCTGGTGATCAACGATCTTGATATGCCGCTTATCATAAAAGTGGCCTCGATCCCAAAAGAGAGGATGCAGGTTTATTTTATAGATAATGAAGATTATTTTAAACGAAAAGCTACTCTTACCGATGAGGAGGGGAATCTTTTTGATGATAATGATGAGCGCGCCATCTTTTTTGCCAAAGGTGTAATTGAAACCGTTAAGAAATTAAACTGGTCTCCCGATGTTATACACGTGCATGGCTGGCTTGCATCTTTATTGCCTCTTTACCTAAGACGCTATTACGGAAATGAACCTCTATTTAGTGGAGCAAAAATAGTGACCTCTGTATACAATCAAAGTTTTGATGGCACGTTAAGTGAAGACATGCAGGAAAAAGTATTGTTTGACGGAATGGAAAACCAGGATGTAAAACACCTTAAGAACCCTACATACGTAAACCTAATGAAAACAGCTGCCGATCATTCCGACGCTCTAATCGAGGGCAGCGAAGAATTACCTGCCGAGTTGACGGATTATATTACCAAACTCAAAAAACCTGTTCTCCCATATAAAAACCGGGAGGAACTTAGCCAGGCTTATCAGGATTTTTATACCGAAAAACTTTTATCTCAATAGAAAAAATACCGAATGAATTTTAAAAGATTGACAAGCAAAATCGCGGCACTTGTGGCAGCAGGTTTTGTTTTAGTAGCATGCGATGATGAGTTTAGCACTGTTGGAGGAGAAATTATTGAAAATCCTGCCGATGTTGAATTACACGAAATGGAGGTGAAAACTTACAGTAATAAACTAAATTCGGTTCAAACCAATAACCTTTCAGACTACCTGCTTGGGGTATACAATGACCCGGTTTACGGGAACACTGCCTCGAGTATATTCACTCAGCTTTCCCTTTCAAATACCAATCCTGATTTTGGTGCTAATGCCCAGCTGGATAGCGTGGTTATGACGATTCCATACTATAGTACCGAGGGTGAAAGCGATGATGATGGGAATATTCAGTATATCCTGGATTCTATCTACGGAAATGGAAGCATTAAGCTTTCAGTGCAGGAATCGCGTTATTTTTTAGCTGATTTTGATCCGGATGCCGATTTCCAAAGCCGACAAAAATATTATTCAGATCAGCAGGAGCTAATTGAGCAAAATCTTGTAGGCAATTTGCTGTACGAAAATGATAATTTCCAGCCATCTTCAGATGCCATTGTGAATTTTGGATATGATGAAGCCGGAGAAGCAGACACCACTACAACAGGCCCTGCTTTAAGGATAAAACTTCCTGTAGATTATTTTCAGCAAAAAATAATAGATAAGCAGGGATCTTCTGAATTAAGTAATAATAATAATTTCAAAGATTATTTTCGCGGACTTTTCCTGAAAGCAGAGGCTAATAATGAAGAAGGAAGTTTGATGCTTTTTAATCTAGACGGAGGAGATATAAGCCTTCATTATACGTATGAGGCTGAAGAAACCGATGATGACGGAAACGCCGAAACTGTAGAAAAAGGAAGATCTTATAAATTGGATTTTGGTGGTAATGCGGTGAATACTTTTGAAGGAGAGTTTCCTGCTGATGTCCTTCAGGCCATTACGGGCGCCGATTCTGAAAATGGTGATGAAAATCTCTTTTTGAAAGGGGGAGAAGGAAGCATGGCGGTAATTGAGCTGTTTCAAGACGAAACCGAACTGGAAGATCTTCAGGATAATAACTGGCTTATCAACGAAGTTAATCTTCAGTTTTATGTGAATCAGGATTTTATGGCCGGAGCACAGGAACCAGACAGATTGTATATTTACGATCTGGATAACAATCGTGTTCTTGCCGATTATAGTTTTGCTCAGGATTATATCGGAGACGTCAATCCGGAGATGCCTTCAGAATCTATGAAGACTTTTTCAACCCCTTTGGAACGCGATGAAAATGAAAATGGAGTAAAATACACCTTAAATATTACTCAACATGTTAATGAAATCCTTAGTAATGATGGGGATAATGTGAAGCTTGGGTTGGTGATAACTCAAAATATAAATCAAACTGCTAACTCTGCTGTGAGAGAAAGCGGGGAAGTGACGCGGGTTCCTGCGATGTCTGTTTTGGCACCTGAGGGAACCGTACTCTACGGAAATGCGACTCAAGATGAGGAAAAGCAACCTAAACTTCGGATTTTCTATACCCGAACCACAGAATAAAATAACTATAAACTTAATTACCAATAACTAACATTATGTGCGGAATTGTAGGTTATATTGGGCATCGGGATGCTTATCCTATTGTGCTTAAAGGACTCCAGAGACTGGAATATCGTGGTTACGATAGTGCAGGAATCGCCTTATATGATGGGGAAGAACTTAAACTTTGTAAAACCAAAGGAAAAGTTGCAGATCTTAAAGAAAAACTTGAAAGTTCAATTTCAACTAAAGGAAATGTTGGAATAGGACACACCCGTTGGGCTACCCACGGTGTCCCAAATGATGTGAACTCTCACCCTCATTATTCAAATTCGGGAAACCTGGTTATAATTCATAACGGAATCATTGAGAATTATGATGCCCTAAAGAAAGAATTGAAAACCCGGGGTTATACTTTTGAAAGCGACACCGATACCGAGGTTCTTGTGAATCTTATTGAAGATGTAGCTACAAAGGAAGGCGTTAAATTAGGAAAAGCCGTGCAAATTGCACTTAACCAAACTATTGGGGCCTATGCAATTGCCGTTTTTGATAAAAGAAAACCCAACGAGATAGTTGTTGCCCGTTTGGGTAGCCCACTTGCAATTGGGGTTGG
>DATISX010000096.1:0-44935 GCA_035468275.1 Salegentibacter sp. | reverse complement strand
CCTAATTACAAAAACGAGCGCTACTCCATAAATGAACCAATGCACACTTAGAATCTCAAAATAAACCGCGAATAATAGTAAACTTATGCAAATTCTATGGAATACCTCTTTCATAACATTTCCGAAGACACTTCGGAAATGAACCTTATACCAGGCAAAAAAGACCTCGAAATAAGCTGTAGCCACCGCAATCAGGAAAATTAGCCAGATATAAGGTTGTACCAGCGCATTGCCTTCAGAAAAGTAGTCTAATAAAAGATCATAACTTAAAACCCCTAGCATCCCAAAAAAAGCAGAAACCACCAAAGGAAGAAACAACACCAGATTGAGCAATCTGTCTTTTTCCCGTTCGGATTTATAAAAACTGAAAAATTTAACCAGGGTACTATGCACCCCAAATGCCATAAAAGGCCAGATTAAATTAGCCGCCGAAAGCAGGAAACTTACCAGGCCATAATATTCCTGTTCAAGAAAATAAGTAAAAAGAAAAAGGGTATTGAGTGCACCAATTCCAAAACCAAGATAAGTGGTGACAAGGTTTTTAAAAGATTGATTTAAAATTACACCCATAGTCTGTAATTACCTTAGCAAGTTAGCTAATTTCCCTGTAAGCTCTCGTCGACTATATTGTTCTATATTGTGGGAAGTGCTTTTTAAGTTACCTTGTTTAAAATCAGAAAAAAGTCTTTTTATTTCTATTTTAACCGCCTCCTTATCTGAATAATTATAACACTCCCCAGCCCCGGTTTCCTTCAATATTTTCTGAACATCCCATTCTTCAGGCCCAATTGCCAGGATTGGTCTTTTGGCATACAGATATTCAAATATTTTTCCTGGAATTATACCTCTGGTTTCTTCACTATCTATTTCCAGCAGTAGTAACACCTGACTTTTACGCTGAAATTTCAGCGCTTCCCGGTGACTAACGTATGGTATCAATTCCAAATAATCCTCAAGCTTATTCTCTTTGATACTATTTATTACTTCAGGACTAACCTTCCCTACCAACCGAAGTCTAAATACATTACTAAAATCCTCATTTTCTTTGATAAATTCTGAAAAAATTTTCCAGAGAAATTCAGGGTTTCTCCCTGAAAGCAAAGAACCTATATGGGAAAAAGTAAATTTTTCATCCGGAGTTATTTCTTCGAAATTCTCTTCATCATAACCATTGGTGATAAGATATACGGGTTTTGAAGTTTTTCCTTCAAATTCTGCCTTGGTGGTATAACTCGTCACTAATATTTTATCGGCAGTATTTAGAACTTTCTGCTCCAGATCTTCATGTTTTCTCATGGCACCGGCAGTGAGTTTTAGCTTGGAATGATACCCAATTTGGGTCCAGGGATCTCTGAAATCGGCGACCCATTCTATATCTAAATCCTTTTTTAATTTCAATCCAATAAGATGGAGACTATGCGGAGGTCCGGTGGTGACAACAGTTTCAATTTTTTCCTTCTGCAGAAAATATTTCAGGAATTTTACTGAAGGTTCTACCCAGAATTTCCGGGCGTCGGGAATGAAAAAATTCCCTCGAACATATAACATAAGCCGTTGTAAAACCCCCTGATTTTTCTCTTCGGAAATTATGCCTGAACTAATGGTTTCAGTTTCCTTTTTTGAAAAAATACCCGCCAGACTATAAGGCTCAAGTATTCTTCGTTTTATTATCTGAAGGTTTTCAGGAATCTCGGTTTCCAGGTTTTTATCAGTTATAGGATAAGCAGGATTCTCCGGAACATAGACTACAGGTTCTATCTCAAATTCACGAAGGTATTTTACAAATTTCAACCAACGCTGAACTCCGGGTCCTCCGGCAGGTGGCCAGTAATATGTAATGATTAGAACCTTTTTCATAACAGTTAATCCTTACGGCGAAATCCGTAGAATAATCCACCAAGAATTGCCAGCATCAGGACAATAGAACTAGCCAGGGCAATACCACTTCCGGTATTCACCACTTCCGGCTCAAATCTAAAGGTGATTTCGTGATTCCCGGCAGGAATTTCCATGGCCCTCAACACATAATTTACCCTGAAATGTTCTAAGGGTTCCCCATCTAAATAAGCCTGCCAACCCGGTTTATAATACATCTCTGAAAAAACCGCCAGTTGCTCATCATCCGAGTGAAACTCATAAACCAGTTCATTTGGCGAGGCATTTATCAAATCTATCTCTCCATTGCCATTCCATTGCGTTTTCTCCGGAGCGATTTCCTTAAATTTTTCATCGGAAATAGCAACATTTTGAAGGTCTGTATCTTCAAGCTTCAGAATTTCTTCGTTAGCATTAGCAACCCATTCCAGTTCATTAACCAACCACGCATTACCAAAAGCCCCGGGATTTTGCTGAGTTTGTGGTGCTCCATCTTCCGAAGGAACAATAAAGTATTTCACATTCAGCATATTGAGAATGTCCATATTATTTTGCGAAATGTAAAAATCAAAGAGATCCTGCATGCGGCCCGGTTTTGCGGCATGATAACCTCCAACGCTATTATGAAAATAGGATGTTCTACCGGTATTAAAAGGACTTCCACTTACATCGAAAACGCGGTAATGAGATTCATCCTGTAAAATTTGCAGATCGGCCTCTGTTGGTTGGAAAGGCTCGTCCATTTCCTTAGCATTTACGAAATCATCATTATTTACATAGCGACGATCCACTCCAACTAAATCAAATAAAATCAGGATCGCAAATGCGCCAACAAGAAGATTTTCTTTGATTTTACCTTTAAGATAAAACCAGATAAGACCAAAACATAAACCTACCAGAATAAGACTTCTAATAGCATCTACGGTAAATATCTCCTTGCGGTCTTCTTTTAATGCTCGCATAAAATCCATCCCTAATTGTTGTCTCAACCCGGCATCAGAAGCGCCGGCGAAATCAAAAAGAACCGATTTAAACAGAAGGAAGAATAAGGCCAGTCCTCCGGTAATAATCCCGGCCCATTTTAATGCATGTTCTTTTTTATCAACGGAAATTTCTTTAGAGAATAATCGGGAAAGTCCCACCATCGCTAAAACAGGAACACAGAGTTCTATAATAACCTGAATAGACGAAACCGCCCTGAACTTGTTATAAAGTGGTACAAAATCAATAAAGAATTCTGTTAAGAAGCCGAAATTTTTCCCCCACGATAGCATCAAAGCCAGAATGCTTCCGCCAATAATCCACCATTTAAGCCTTCCTCTTATTAAAAAGAGTGCAAAAACAAAGAAGAATAAAACTGTGGCTCCGATATAAGCCGGTGCCCCAACAAAAGGCTGATCTCCCCAGTATGATGGTGCATTTCCTGCAAAATCGGCTGCCTGTGCAGGAGACGCTCCTAATCCTATTATTGCCTGGTAAATATTTGAATCTTCATCGAGTTTTTCAGCATTGGAGCCTCCCATAAACCTTGGAATAAAAAGGTTGAAGGTTTCGACTATTCCATAACTGTATTCAGTGATATAGGAATAATCAAGGCCGCTTCCGGTTGCTTCAGACCCATCAGGCTCTATCTTGAGACCGGTATCTCCTCTCGTACTGAATTGAGTGTATTCTTGCGTTGCAAGTAAATTAGTGGCATTTGCTCCTATGGCTACAATCACAGCCACAACCATTACTCCCAAAGCCTTAAAATACTGTGGAATCAAGCCTTTTCTATAAGCATCAACGAGATAGGCTATTCCAAGAATAATTACCAGCAACAGCAAATAATATGTCATTTGGAAATGGTTTGCACCAATTTCAAGAGCCATGGCAATAGCGAGTAGAATAAATCCAGCCCAAAACTTCTGCCTGAAGGTAAGAATAATCCCTCCCAACACCATCGGCATATAGGCAATAGCATGAGCTTTGGCATTATGACCAACTCCAAGAATAATTATAAGATAAGTTGAAAACCCGAAGGCAAGTGCACCTAAAAATGCGAGCCTAAAGTCTAATTTTAATGTGAGTAGGAATATGTAAAAACCTATAAAATACAGGAACAGATAATCTGCCGGCCTTGGAAGAAAGCGCAAAACAGAATCCAGTTTTTTCACATAATTATGCGGATAATTAGCACCAAGTTGATAGGTAGGCATCCCGCCAAATGCAGCATTGGTCCAGTAAGGTTCTTCCCCGGTTTGAGCTCTGAAATCGTTCTGTTCCTTCGCCATTCCGGTATACTGAACGATGTCGCTCTGAAAGATCTTTTTTCCCTGAAGAACAGGACTAAAGTATAAGAGGGAAATTATTACGAAACCAATAAAAACAAGAATATGAGGGAGATACTGCTTGTACTGAACCATCAAAACATTTTTTAGTAGGCTCGAAATTAATCAATTTCTTCGTAATCGATGTATTCTCCTACTTTTTTGTTGGATTTAGGGTTTTTTACAGAGGTTTTATCTACTTTAACCTTAGGCTCCTTTTTATGGGAAGAAAACGGCTCTTGCTGATTAAATTGTTGCTCAAACTTTTTTCCCACTTTCCGCATAAAGTATTTGAGGATTAACGGGCCAAACCAACGAATCAAAATTTTAAACCCGAAGTATACTAACAGGATTATTAAGATCGTTTTGAGAACAGCTGTAAAAGATGCTTCTAACATTTAAGGGCTTTTTGCAAAAATAAAAATTAGGCTTTACAATCACAGGCATTGCAATCCTAAATTAATAATAAAATCTTCTATATTTGATATATTAAAGACTCCTGCTATGCTAAAAAAAACGGTTTTCTTTCTGTTTATTTTCTTTCTGGGCTTACAAACCCGAGCCCAGTATACCGAAACCATAAATTCCAACCGTCCGGGTGAATCCCAGGGTGCATTTGCCGTGGGAAAAAATGTACTTCAGCTGGAAGCCGGAGGTTTTATGGGGAATAATAATCATTCCCTGTTTTATACAGATACCGATATTCTGGGAGCAAATTATGGGTTAAGATTTGGTTTCCTAACTGAGATCCTTGAATTAAATTTTTTCGGATCTTTTCAGCATGAACAAACCCTCCTCTCCCGTGGCGTCATAGAAGAAGAATATGAGCGTGCTAATTTTCCGCAGAACACTCTTGGGGCTAAATTTCTGCTTTTTGACCCTAATAAAAGTTTAAAAGAGGATAAACCCAATTTATACAGTTGGAAAGCAAACCAGGGATTTAAATGGAGAACATTGATTCCTGCCGTATCCGTCTATGCCGGGGCAAATTTTTCCTGGTGGGACAATCCCTATATGTTCGAAGGAGAATCTGTAATAAGTCCGAAGGCTGCGATCATTACTCAAAATAACTGGGGCCGCTGGGTTTTAGTTATCAATTTGATTGCCGATAAGTTCACGGAAGAATACCCCACTTATGCCGGAATAGCGACCCTTACCCACGCTATTACCCCAAGATTTGCTGTATTTGGCGAATACCAGGGATTAATTAGTGATATCTACGCTGATGATCTCTTCCGAGGTGGCGCTGCTTATCTTTTTGGAAAAGATTTTCAATTGGATATATCGGGCTTAATTAATGTTAAAGACACGCCTTCCCGCTGGCAGGTAGCTGCCGGGGTTTCCTATAGGTTAGATATGCACCAGGATGAAGAATATATCGAAGAAGAGGGAAAAAGCAGGATGCGCTATGAAGATGGTGAATTCATAGAGAAAGAAGCAGGGGAAGAATTAAATTAGTTTTCTGAATTAAGAACATAAAAAAAGGTGGCCGATCTCAGCCACCTTTTTTTATGTTCTAAAATATCTTCTTTATTTCCCGGTCATCGCTGCCTCCACAGAAGCAGATAATCTTTTGTAAGTTCCGTTTTCGAGTCGTTCTCTAATTGCAGTAAAAGCAACCAGGGTTTCCTCAATATCTTCCATGGTATGACTTGCAGTAGGGATCATTCTAAGCAAAATCATGCCTTTTGGAATAACAGGATAAACAACAATCGAACAAAAAATCCCATGATTTTCTCTAAGATCCTTTACAAGGGCCATAGCCTCCGGAATACTTCCTTTAAGATAAACAGGTGTCACACAACTTTGCGTAGTTCCAATGTCGAATCCGCGATCTTTTAATCCATTTTGAAGGGCGTTTACATTTTCCCAAAGTTTATCCTTAAGTTCGGGCATGGTGCGCAGCATATCCAAACGTTTCAATGCACCTACTACAAGTTGCATCTGAAGAGATTTGGCGAACATCTGCGAACGCAGATTATATTTTAAATAATCTATTATTTCTTTATCGGCAGCGATAAAAGCTCCTGTACTGGCCATTGCCTTGGCAAAAGTAGCGAAATAAACATCTATTTCGTCCTGGACGCCTTGCTCTTCACCGGCTCCGGCTCCTGTTTTTCCAAGAGTTCCAAAACCATGTGCATCATCAACAAATAAGCGGAAATTATATTTTTTCTTCAGCTCAACAATTTCCTTAAGTCTCCCTTGTTCCCCGCGCATTCCGAAAACACCTTCAGAAATAAGCAGTATTCCACCTCCGGTTTGCTCGGCTATTTTTGTGGCACGTTGCAGGTTCTTTTCGATACTTTCCATATCGTTATGCTTGTAGGTGAAGCGTTGTCCAAGGTGTAATCTTACCCCGTCAATAATACAGGCGTGAGCATCTACATCATATACAATAACATCAGATTTAGAAACAAGGGCATCGATGGTAGAAACCATTCCCTGATATCCAAAGTTAAGAAGATAGGCAGACTGTTTATGTACAAAGGAAGCCAGCTCATCTTCAAGACGCTCATGCAAGCTAGTATGTCCACTCATCATTCTGGCACCCATAGGATATGCAGATCCGTACTCGGCAGCAGCCTCGGCATCAACTTTTCTTACTTCAGGATGGTTAGAAAGACCTAAATAATCGTTTATACTCCAGGTAATAACATCTTTCCCTCTAAACTTCATTCTATTTGAAATTGGGCCTTCTAACTTAGGGAATACAAAATAGCCCTCGGCCTGCTCTGCCCATTTTCCTAATGGTCCTTTATCTTTATAAATTTTATCAAATAAATCTCTCATCGATGTTTTTTTAACTAGCCGCAAAAATACTTAAAATAGAATCAACTGTACAAAGTTATTTTTCGGCCTTTATTTTACATAAAAACAAAGGCATCCCGTGCTCCGGGATGCCTTGATATTTTTGCTGTATGTTATCAAAATTTTACTTTATGAATTCAATCCTCTGTGCAGCGGCTTCATTCTGAGTATCAAAAAAGCCTTGCTCATTCATCCAGTTATCATTATAGATTTTACTCATGTACCTTGATCCATGATCTGGGAAAATAACCACTACTTTACTGTTTTCATCAAACTCACCTTCATCGGCAAGTTGCTTGAGGCCTTGCATTGCAGCACCACTGGTATAACCTACAAATAAACCTTCGGTTTTTGCCAGTTCACGTGCTGTATGCGCGCTTTCCTCATCGGTAACTTTTACGAATTTATCGATAGCATCGAAATCTGTAGCAGTTGGGATTAGGTTCTTGCCCAATCCTTCAATGCGGTAAGGATAAATCTCTTCGGCATCAAATTCTTTGGTTTCATGATATTTTTTAAGAACTGAACCAAAAGCATCAATTCCTATCACCTTCACTTCGGGATTTTGTTCCTTTAAATAACGAGCGGTTCCTGAAATTGTTCCTCCTGTACCACTACACGCAATCAAATGGGTTATTTTTCCTTCAGTTTGTTTCCAGATCTCAGGTCCTGTACTTTTAAAGTGAGCATCCATATTCAGCTCATTGAAGTACTGATTGATATAAACCGATCCTTTAATCTCTTGATGCAAGCTTTTGGCTACCTCATAATAAGAGCGGGGATCGTCTGCTGCTACGTTAGCCGGGCATACATAAACCTTGGCTCCCATCGTTTTCAGCATATCGATTTTATCGTTAGATGATTTGGAGCTAACAGCTAAAATACATTCATAACCTTTAATTATGCTGACCATTGCAATACTAAAACCCGTATTTCCTGAGGTGGTTTCAATAATAGTATCCCCCGGTTTTAGAATTCCTTTCTTTTCAGCTTCTTCGATTATGTATAATGCAATTCGATCTTTGGTGGAGTGTCCCGGATTAAAGGCTTCTACCTTTGCAAAAATTTCACCTTTAATACCCTTTGTGATTTTTTTAAGTTGAATGAGCGGCGTATTACCTATTAATTGTAACACGTTATCATAAACTTGCAATTCTTCTTTCATAAATGAAGTTCTTTACAAAATTAATTTACTGAATTTCCAATATTGAAAAAGTTCAGATTGCAAACCGGCCAAAGTTAAGGCAAATTTTTTAATTATTCGGCTATACCTTCCAAATCCAACAGAAAGGCATATTCCTCGGCAACTTCCTTGAGAGCCTCAAATCTTCCCGATGCTCCCCCGTGCCCTGCTTCCATATTGGTGTGAAATAATAATTTGTTATTATCTGTTTTGAACTCCCTTAATTTGGCTACCCATTTAGCAGGTTCCCAGTATTGCACCTGAGAATCATGTAAACCAGTTGTCACCAGCATATTTGGATAGTCCTGTGCCTTTACATTATCATAGGGAGAATAAGATTTCATATACTCATAATATTCTAAATTATTAGGATTCCCCCATTCGTCATACTCGCCTGTAGTAAGCGGAATACTGTCATCCAACATCGTTGTTATCACATCTACAAACGGTACAGCTGCAATCACACCGTTATAAAGCTCAGGAGCCATGTTCACAACGGCCCCCATTAGTAATCCGCCGGCAGAACCGCCCATAGCATACAAATGATCACTGGAAGTGTAATTCTCCTCGATTAAATGCTTAGAAACATCAACAAAATCGGTAAAGGTGTTCTTTTTTCTGAAGAGTTTTCCATCCTCATACCAATTACGTCCAAGGTACTCTCCTCCCCGAATGTGGGCAATAGCATATACAAAACCTCTGTCCAGCAAGCTCAGGCGCACCGATGAAAAGTAAGGATCTATAGTTGACCCATAAGAGCCGTAAGCGTATTGCAATACCGGATTTTTAGAATCCTTTTCCAGTCCTTTACGATAAACTAAAGATACAGGCACTTTTGTTCCATCTGAGGCAGTTGCCCAAATCCTTTCAGAAGTATAATTGTCCTTATCGAATTTGCCGCCCAGGACTTGCTGTTCTTTTAATACGGATTTCTCCTTGGTTTTCATATTAAAATCGATAACCGAAGTTGGAGTAGTAAGCGAATTATAGGTATACCTAAGAACATCGGTATCAAAAGAAGGATTTATAGAGGTATAAGCAGTATAGGTTTCATTATCAAAAGGAATGTAATATTCTTCCTCGTCATCCCATTTCATGACTTTTATTTTATTCAGTCCGTTATTACGTTCACTCACCACCAGATATTCTTTAAAAATGTCGATATCTTCCAGAAGAACATCCTCCCTATGCGGAATAACATCAGTCCAGTTTTCCTTGGAAGTTGCATCAACCGGAGTTTTCATCAGTTTAAAGTTGGTGGCATCGTCCATATTGGTAAGGACGTAAAAATGATCTCCAAAATGCGAGATACTATATTCCAATCCTCGTTCACGATCCTGGATTACCTTAAATTCTCCTGTGGGATCGTCGGCTTTCAGAATACGGTATTCCGTGGTTAAAGTGCTGCTGTAACCAATAATTATGTACTCTCTCGATTTCGATTTGTATACATAAGTATTAAAGGTTTCATCTTCTTCTTCAAAGACAAGTTCATCTTCTGAAGAATCGGTCCCTAAAACATGTTTATAGATTCGGTACGATCGTAAAGTCTGGTCATCCTTTTTGGTGTAAAATAAGGTCTTATTGTCGGCAGCCCAGGTGGAACCACCGGTTGTATTTTCAATTTTATCAGATAAAATCTCGCCGGTTTCCAGGTTTTTTACCTGAATGGTATATTTTCTCCTGCTAACTGTATCTACCCCAAATGCGACGAGTTTATTATCCTCACTCACATTAAGTCCGCCAAGGCTGTAGTAATCATGGCCTTCAGCCATTTCATTAACATTGAACATCAGTTCTTCAGGAGCATCCAGACTTTCTTTCTTACGCGAATAGATCGGGTAATCATAGCCCTTTTCAAAACGGGTTAGATACCAGTATCCATTCAATTTATAAGGCACCGATTCGTCATCTTCCTTAATTCGGGATTTCATTTCCTCAAAAAGTTTCTCCTGAAACTCTTTGGTATGAGCCGTCATCTTATCGTTATAGTCATTTTCGCTTTTCAGATATTCAATTACTTCAGGATCTTCCCGGTCGTTCATCCAGTAATAATTATCTATCCTTACGTCCCCATGAAATTCCAGTTTCTTCTCGATTTTCTGAGCTTTGGGAGGTATTATCTCTTGTTTCAAATCAGTTGAATTTTGTGCGGTGGCAAATGTAAGGCTTCCGAGTAAAAAAAATAATAGTGTTTTCATATTAAGAAGTTAGAGTGGTAATTTAGTAAATTTGTCATTCAGAATTCAAAAAAAAAGAAGATATGTTTGGAGATATGATGGGTATGATGAATAAACTCAAGGAAACCCAGGAAAAAGTTGAAGCTACTAAAGAGCGTCTTAAAACCGTTAGTTTTGAGGAAAAATCAAGTGATGAACTTCTAAAAGTTACCATTACGGCAGCCAGGGAGATAAAAAATATCAGTATTGCCGAGGAACTTCTGGAAGACAGGGAGCAACTGGAAGATTATCTGGTTCTTACCTTAAACAAAGCGATTCAGCGCGCTTCTGAAATGAATGAAGCCGAACTCGCTGCTGTAGCCAAAGACGGCATGCCAGATATTCCTGGATTGGACATGTTTAAATAAATTTTCAGAAAAATATAATTAGAATGCCCCGTTTTTAAGCGGGGCATTCTCTTTTATAGTTCAATCTGTTCAAGAATTTTTAAAAACTTTTTATGCATTTCTTCGGAATAGTCCAGATGGGTGACAATTCTGAGCTTGCCCTGTCCCATGTTGCTAATCCTGATTTTTTCCTTCTCCAGTTGTTTCATGAATTTTTCCTCATCTGATGGATTCTGAAGATAAAATATCACAATATTGGTTTCCACCTCTTCCACCAGTTTCACATATTTCTGGTCGCGTAGCTTTTCACCTATTTCTGAAGCCCTTTTATGGTCTATTGCCAATCGGTCTACATGATGATCAAGAGCGTAAATTCCGGCCGCGGCCATAAAACCAACCTGCCGCATTCCGCCACCAAGCACTTTTCTAACCCGCATAGCGCCCTTCATCAATTTTTTATTTCCAATAAGTACAGATCCCATGGGAGTTCCCAAACCTTTCGACAAACAAACTGAAATGGTGTCAAATAACTTACCGTAGTCTTTGGGGTCTTCGTCTTTTACAACAAGTGCATTAAAAAGCCTCGCCCCGTCCAAATGTAATCCGAGCCCATGTTTATTACACACCTCGCGAATTTTCTTTATTTCTTCCAGATCATAACATGCTCCGCCTCCTTTATTTGTGGTATTTTCCAAACAAACCAGACTAGTTAGCGGACTGTGATAAAAGTCGGGCGGATTGATATTTTCCTCCACCTGGGCAGCCGTGATCATTCCGCGATTACCATCTACAAGTTTACAGGAAACTCCGCTGTTAAAGGAAACTCCCCCGCCTTCGTAATTAAAAACATGAGCCCATTTATCACAAATCAGTTGTTCTGCCGGTTGAGTGTGTAATTTTATAGCGGCCTGGTTGGCCATACTTCCTGTTGGAAAAAACAAAGCCTCGTCCATCCCAAACATTTTGGCCAGCTTTTCCTCCAAAGTATTAACCGTAGGGTCTTCTTTATACACATCGTCACCAACCTCGGCGCTCATAATCGCTTTTAGCATCCCGCTTGTTGGCCGGGTAACCGTGTCGCTTCTTAAATCTATTTCTTTCATAATATCGCTTTGTCATTTCCGCTGCCTGTGCTGAATTTATTTCAGTAAAGGCGGAAATCTGTTTTAATTATTCATTTCTGTACCGAAAAAAGGGATAAACTCCGGCGGAAATCCATTTTTTATCTTTTAAATTATATTTCATCAATAAAACACTCGAAACTTCCAATAGGGCTTCCATCCGGAATTTTAGGCGTGGTACTCTCAATTTTAAAATCTTCAGGATTCTCCCTGAACTGTCTGATGTTTCGTAACATTTCTTTAGCTACAGCTGCTTCCCGGCCGTTAAGCCATTCCTCAAGGTCATCTATAGCTAAATTTGTTATCGCTCTAACCTGAGGGGTTGCTTTACTATTTGCAGCTAATGAAAGCAAATGTTCAAAAACATTATAATTTATCGCCTCCTGGACTGAATTCAGATAATTATCGCGATGCGATGATTTAATAGTTTCAGAAATAAGTTCTTCCAGCAAATTCTCTAGCCCGAATTGCTTTTTATTCAAAGCTTTTTGCTGAACGAGTCTTGCAGCTCTTTCAGGATGTAACAGAAGGGAAATACTCATTGCGGCAGCAGTAACCGGGGCTCCCAAAACATCAAAGGCAACACCTGTATTGCTTTTAAAGGATTCTCTTGTTCGGTTGAAACCAAAAGCCCGCGGTGGAAAAAGCGCAAGTTTCTCTTCCGGAATAGCCAGAGTTTTGGCATCCAAAGTTTTTAGAATTCCTGATAGAGCCTCTTTTTGAGTTTTGGTATCCAGGCTTTCCCATGCTTGCTCATTGCCTCCTTTTACAGCATAATTATAATTCATTCCACCAATAAGCTTCACTGCTGCTTCGGTTTGATACCTGTGAAAGAAATAAAGTGGAACAAATACATCTTCCAGAACCGAATAAGCTTCATCTGTGCGAATATTATCTTCTGAAAAATTATTAATGGCTTTTTCCCTGATTTCTAAAACCCTCTCCAACTCCTCTACCCCATCTTCGCCGTTATCCCACAAATGGGCTTTTGCATGAGCTCCACCCTGAGCCCGGGCATCGGAATCAGAAATAAATTGCAGGCCTTTTTCATGCGCTTCTTCAATAACCGAATTAAGGAATTTTCTTTCTGAAATATCTTCAGGAATATCGGCATAAGAATATTTTACCGTTAACTTATCCCAATCCCCCATCCCGGTTGCATAAGCATTGCCGAAATCTATTTCTCCATCTTTAATACTGAATTGCGGATGTGGATAATCCATCACCGAACTTCTTCCCGAGGGGCTCGCGGCAAAATTATGAGCAAAACCAATGGTGTGTCCTATTTCATGGGCAGAAAGCTGCCTGATTCTGGCAAGCGCCATTTCCATCATTTTCTGATGATTCTTATCGTCTTCAGCAAAAGGGCGGTTCATTAAAGCCTGGGCGATCATGAAATCCTGCCGAATTCGTAAACTTCCCAGGCTTACATGTCCTTTAATGATCTCGCCGGTTCTGGGATCTACTACGCTGGCACCATAACTCCAGCCTCGCGTCGAGCGGTGAACCCATTGAATTACGTTATAGCGAACATCAAGAGGATCGGCGTTATCCGGGAGCATCTCTACCTGAAAAGCATCTTTATATCCAATTTCCTCGAAAGCCTCGTTCCACCATTTTGCACCATCCAGCAGGGCTGTTTTTACAGGCTCCGGAGTTCCGGGGTCCAGGTAATAAATAATAGGTTCTTCAGCTTCACTCTTTTCCGCAAGGGTATCTTTCTTTTTAAGTCGGTGACGAATGGCTAAACGCTTTTCAATTGGCTCATAAACGGGGCTGGAATAATCAAGGTAAGAAATGTGAATAGCGCCACTTCTGGGATCGAAAATTCTTTTTTGATAACCATCATCAGGAAGTTTTACAAAAGAATGATGCTGAATCACACTAATATTTTTGGTGTCCGGAACCACAGATTGCAGGGTTCTTCCTTTAGGTTCTCCTTCAAAGGTTAAGAGCGCCTCAAACTCTACATTTTCAGGAAAAGCTTTCGTGCGTTCCATAGCAAGAGCACTTCTGCTCTTTTCAAGCTTATAGGTGCCGTACTCGCCTTTTTTTAATCGCTCAGCAACCCCGTGAGCATCCTGCATCAAAAATGGAGTGAAATCAATAACATAAACATCTCCCTTTTGTTCTTTGACCTCAAAACCAAAGATCACCGATTGAGCAAAGGCCTGTTCCACGCTTCTTTTTTCCAATTCATTATCGGTTTCAGCGCGATATTTTTGGTTAGGTTGAATAAGCAAAAGCTTATTTCCCGCTTTCACAAATTTAACTACAACCCCGCCACCAAGTTGTCCACGATCCAGGCCAATATCATTGGAACCAATTCCACTAGTTAGAAAATGCGTATATAGAAATTCAGTGTCAAGTTTATCTACCTCAAGATAGATCTCATCTTCTTTTTCATTATAATGGAAATCGAAATAACCCTCCTGGGATTTTAAATTTTCTTTTTCTGATAAAAACTGAGCAATACTAAAATGTGAAATACTGAAGAACAATAGGGTAAGTAGAAGTCGAAACATTTGGCATAATTTTTTAGACTGCTAAAACTATAAAATTATCGTTAAATACTTTCCTGAAGGGGCCTTTAATTCTATTTTTACGCTAAAATTAAGACTACATGATCTCAACAGAGCAGGTAAAAGATCTCAGAGAGCGCCTTGGTGCGTTAAGGAGGTATCTTTGACATTGATGCCAAACAAATAGAAATTACCAACCAGGAAGAGAAAACCTTCGCCCCCGACTTTTGGAATGAACCAAAAAAAGCAGAACTTCTTATGCAGGAACTTAATGCTATTAAGCATTGGGTAAAAGATTATGAGAAGGCAGAAACTCTAGTAGAAGACCTTGAAGTGCTCTATGAATTCTACCGTGAAGATGAAGCCTCTGCGGAAGATGTTGAGGAAAAGCATTCCCTTGCGGTAGATATTATTGAAGATCTGGAGTTTAAAAACATGCTTTCTGAAGAAGGGGACAATCTAAGCGCGGTATTGCAAATTACTGCCGGCGCCGGAGGTACTGAAAGCTGTGATTGGGCTGAAATGCTCATGCGCATGTACCTAATGTGGGCAGAAAAACGAGGTTTCAGGATCAAGGAACTCAATTATCAGTCCGGGGAAGTTGCAGGAATAAAAACGGTAACCCTCGAAATTGAAGGCGAATTTGCTTTCGGTTGGTTAAAAGGAGAGAACGGAGTCCACAGATTGGTGCGAATTTCCCCATTTGACAGTAATGCAAAACGCCACACTTCTTTTGCATCGGTTTATGTTTACCCACTGGCCGATGACAGTATTGAAATAGATATCAACCCTGCTGACATCTCGTGGGAAACCATGCGTTCTTCAGGAGCCGGAGGCCAGAATGTTAACAAGGTGGAAACAGCAGTAAGACTACGTCACGCCCCCACCGGAATTGTTGTGGAAAATTCGGAAACTCGCTCTCAGCTGGAGAATAAAACCAAAGCCATGCAGCTTTTGAAAAGCCAGTTGTACGAAATTGAACTTCAGAAGCAGCAGGCTCAGCGAAGAGAGATTGAAGATTCCAAAATGAAAATCGAATGGGGATCTCAAATAAGAAATTATGTGATGCATCCTTATAAACTCGTAAAAGACGTGAGAACCGGGGAGGAAACGGGTAATGTAGATGATGTTATGAATGGTTCTATAGATGCTTTTCTAAAAGCATATCTTATGATGATGGGACAACGGAATGAAGATTGATAGAAATTCCCAAACCCTTTTCGATTTTAAATATAATTGATTATTTTAAGAAAAAAAATAGCATACATGATTACCATTTATCACAATACCCGATGTAAAAAATCCCGGGAAGGTCTTCAAAAGATAGAAGCTTCGGGGAAGGAATATAAAATAAGAGAATATTTAAAAGACGAACTCACGGAAGAGGAGCTTATCTCTTTGTTAAAAAAACTCAATATTGCTCCTATACAGCTTTTAAGAAAAAACGAAAAGATCTGGAAAGAAAATTACAAGAATAAAGATCTTAGTGATAGAGAATTAATTACAGTTATGGCTAAAAATCCTAAATTAATTGAAAGACCTATCGTAGAAACTGAAAATGTAGCTGTAGTTGGCAGGCCTGCAGAGGAAATTGACAAACTGCTTTAGAGTTTTATCTGATTTAACTAGTATAAATTTATCTAAAATGAAATCACAAGAAAGATTTGCAATTATTGGAGTCGCCGGTTTATTGGTGGCCGGATTTGTGCTTTCTCAAATCTACATTCATAAAAGAAACAGGGATGAACTTGAAGATATAGCCCGGGAACTCGCGTTTACATGGAAAAATCAACTAAATCTGGACCATGAACAAACTCAGCTTATGGAAGATGTGATTATTGCCTATACCATAAGAAAGAACGAGGTATTGAATTCGGGAGTTAACGAAGATTCTTTAATTAGAAGGCTTCAGGCCGTTCAGCGAAACGAACACAAAAAGCTAAAAAAGATTCTTACTGAAGAACAATTTGAAAAATATATTCAGGTAAATAAAGGTTTAACAAGGAAGTCTTAAGAACTGATTTTCAGTATTATTTATGGCCTCTTTAAAACTGAATTAATACGATAAACTCCGGTTTAACGGAAGTTTAACCAATGTTTCATTAAACCATTCCGGTATAAGTAAGTCATAGAACTAAAATATTCTATGACCTCCAAAAAAAATCTAATGTCGTTAGCAGCGATATTGTTATTTTTCAGCCTGAGTATCCAGGGCTATTCTCAACGCAGTTCTCAACATAATATTTCCGGGACCGTCATCGATGACGATCTTGAAGTTCCTTTGGAATATGCAACAATCTCCATAATTAATACCAACGACCCTTCCGATATAAATGGTGGCGTGACTGATGTAGATGGAAAATTTGACATTGAGGTTCCTGAAGGTACTTATAATATTCTTATTGAATTTATTTCCTATGAACCCAAAAAATATAATAACCGAAAAATAGATTCAGACCTTAATCTGGGAACAATTAAATTAGGTGTTTCTTCTGCCAGTCTCGACGAAGTTGTAGTGCGCGCAGAAACCACCCAGGTAGATGTTCGGCTGGATAAGAAAATATATAATATAGGAAAGGATCTAACCACGGCCGGTGGGACCGTAAGTGACGCGCTTAATAACGTGCCTTCGGTTTCTGTAGATATTGACGGTGGAATAAGCCTTCGTGGAAATGAGAACGTAAGAATCCTGATAAACGGAAAACCTTCTGCTATGGCAGGTTTTGGGGATTCAAATGTTTTAAATCAACTTCCTGCAGAAGCCATTGAGCGGGTTGAAGTAATCACTTCCCCTTCCGCCAGGTATGATGCCGAAGGAACCGCCGGTATTCTGAATATCATTTTAAGGCAACAAGAAACTCTTGGGTTTAATGGTTCCTTAAGTTTGAATGCAGGAACTCCTGCCAATGCAGGAGTTTCAGCGAATTTAAATTACCGTACAGAAAAATTCAATCTCTTTACAAATACCGGTTTCAGATATTTTGATGCTCCCGGTGGAGGATTTTTCGATACCAGATATAATGAAAACAGCGGGGTGGAATTTGACAGAATTGTTGAAGATCGGGATATTGAACGTCTAAACAGAAATTTCAATACCAGTTTTGGTATGGAATATTTCATCAATGAGCAGTCTTCTATTACCGGTTCGGTATTTTACCGTTATGGAGAAGACGAGGACCTTACCACCAACGTTACTGACAATTACATAAATGCATCTCAGGTTTTAGGAACCACCAGGGAAGAACGACAAACCGAAAATGACGATAGTTGGCAATTCTCTCTTAATTATGTAAATAATTTTGATGATAATGGCCATAAACTTACTGCCGATATTCAGTTTGAAACCGATAAGGAAACCCAGTTTACAACAATTGGAGAAAGAGAAAATTACAATACAGACAATCGCCCTGTGGATTTGATAGGTGAAAATATCAATACCATTGAAGACCAGAAAGAATATCTTATTCAGGCAGATTATGTCTTACCCCTGGGAGAAGAATCGCAATTCGAGGCGGGATACCGCGGGAATTTTGAAAATGAGATCACAGATTACAGTTTATTTCAGGAAAATCCGGAAACGGGAAATTTAGAGCTTAATGAAAGTCTTACCAATGTTTTTGATTATTCTGAAAATGTAAACGCCCTTTACACACAATACGGAACCAAATTCGGCCAGTTGTCGTTCCTTCTTGGATTGAGATTAGAAAATACTCAGCTAAAAGGAAATATTGATAGTGAATTAACCGAGGCTGAACTGGCAGATGTATTTGGATTTGCAATTGACACCGATTTTGATAATAACTACCTTGGCTTATTTCCAACGGTGAACTTCATTTATGAACTTGCCGAAAGAGAAAATATCACCTTAGGATATAACCGAAGGATTAACCGCCCCAGAGGTTGGTTCATCAACCCGTTCCCTTCACGAAGCAGTAATAACAATGTATTTCAGGGGAATCCTAATTTAGAACCGGCCTATTCTAACGCTTTTGATCTTGGTTATTTGAAAAGATGGGAAAAAATAACCTTGACATCCTCGGTATATTACCAACATGAAACCGAATCTTTTGAGCGAATTGAAGAAAATATTCCGGGAACTAATGTAATTAGAACAATTCCGGTGAACCTGGCAAGCAATAAGAGAACCGGTGCCGAACTAGGTTTGTTATATAATCCTGCAGATTGGTTGAGATTGAATGGTAGTTTTAACTTCTTTAAATTCAAAACTGAAGGAGAATTTAACAACAGAAATTATGACGCCGAAAACACCAGCTGGTTTGCACGCTTCAGTTCAAAAGTTACCCTCCCCGCGAAGATAGACTGGCAAACCAATGCTTTCTACCGTGGTGCTTCAGAAGGCGTTCAAGGTACTCAGGAAGGATTACTTTCCATAGACCTTGCTTTAAGTAAAGATATTTTTAATGAGAATGCCACCCTTTCACTTAACGTAAGAGACCTTTTAGATTCCAGGAGAAGAGAATCCTACACTTCAACCGATACCTATGACAGGTACAGTGAATTTCAATGGAGACAGGGACAAAATATTTCAGTATCCCTTATTTACAGATTTAATCAGCAAAAGAGAGAACAGGATAGAAGAAATGGAGAGGGTGGAGATATGGATGAAGGAGATCTTGAAGGATAAAACCTCAAAAAAGCTTATAAAAAAAGGGACTAAATTTAGTCCCTTTTTTTATGCTTTTTCTTCTTTAGCTTTTCTCCTGGCCTCTTTTTTCTCTTTAAGCAACTCCATAACCGAACCACCAATCCAGTAAGGAACGATCGCTGTCAAAAAGATCATTAACCAGAATCCAATCGTTAGGATAACAAGGAAAGCCAAGAAACCGAGGTACTGATCGAATTCGAACATAATTTTCAAAAATTTTTGAATCAGCTTCAAAGATATAAACTCTTGCCAGTAATTCATAAATAAAATTCAACTTTTAGGATTTAAACTCCAATTTAGCTCTATCCTGAGTTTAAATTTTCTTCTAATTTAGGCTGCATAAAGCGCTTAACTTGTAAATTTGTAAGAGAACTAATTATTAGAAATATGGAATACAGAATAGAAAAAGATACCATAGGTGAGGTTAAGGTTCCGGCCGATAAACTCTGGGGAGCGCAAACCGAACGCTCCCGAAACAACTTTAAAATAGGCCCGGCCGCCAGTATGCCCCTGGAAATCGTTTACGGTTTTGCCTACCTTAAAAAAGCCGCTGCTTACACAAACTGCGAATTGGGGGCACTTCCCGTAGAAAAAAGAGATTATATCGCCCAGGTTTGTGATGAGATCCTGGCAGGAAAGCACGACGACCAATTTCCTTTAGTGATCTGGCAAACAGGAAGTGGGACTCAAAGCAATATGAATCTAAATGAGGTGATTGCGAACCGGGCCCATCAATTAGCCGGAAAAACTATTGGAGAAGGAGAGAAAACCCTTTCCCCAAACGATGATGTGAATAAATCGCAATCCTCCAATGACACCTTCCCTACCGGGATGCACATTGCAGCCTATAAAAAGATAACCCAGACTACCCTTCCGGGCGTGAAGAAACTAAGAGACACTCTTAAGAAGAAATCTGAAGAATTTAAAGATGTCGTAAAAATTGGCCGTACCCACTTTATGGATGCCACTCCCCTAACCCTTGGACAGGAATTTAGCGGTTACGCTGCTCAGCTGGATTATGGGATAAAAGCTCTTGAGAACACTCTTCCTCATCTTTCTGAACTCGCTCTTGGAGGTACCGCCGTTGGAACCGGACTAAACACCCCAAAAGGATATTCAAAAAGAGTAGCAGAATTCATTTCGAAATTTACTGAGCTTCCTTTTACTTCAGCCCCGAATAAGTTTGAGGCTCTTGCAGCACATGATGCTTTTGTAGAAACCCACGGAGCATTAAAGCAGCTGGCTGTTTCCCTTAATAAAATTGCTAACGACATTAGAATGCTGGCTTCAGGACCGCGTAGTGGTATAGGTGAGATAAATATTCCGGCAAACGAACCAGGGTCTTCAATTATGCCAGGAAAAGTAAATCCAACCCAGGTTGAAGCGCTAACCATGGTTTGCGCGCAGGTGATAGGTAATGATGTTACCATTAGCGTTGGCGGACTGCAGGGTCAGTTTGAACTGAATGTATTTAAACCGGTAATGGCCGCCAACCTGCTTCAAAGCGCACAATTAATTGGCGATGCCTGTGTTTCGTTCAATGATAACTGCGCGAAAGGTATTGAAGCCAATATGCCACGTATTCAGGAGCATTTGAATAACTCCTTGATGCTGGTAACGGCTCTTAATACAAAAATTGGCTATTACAAAGCTGCTGAAATTGCCAATGAAGCCCACAAGAACGGCACTACTTTAAAGGAAGAAGCTGTAAGATTAGGTCACGTAACCTCAGAGCAATTCGACGAATGGGTACAACCTAAAGACATGGTCGGCGGATTGAAATAAAAATTCCCTAATAAAAACAAAAAATCCTGCCATCAGGCAGGATTTTTTTATGTCCAATTTTAAAGACTATTTCTTCTTGGCGTAATATTTCTGAAATCTCCAATAGGAAACAGCCCCCAGCAAAGCAACCACCGCTACAGAGTAATATATAAAAGTAGGCGTGATCACCTTATCTCCGCTGGCATAGGAGTGTAAGCCTGCCAGGTAGAAGTTAACTCCAAAGTAAGTCATCAAAATACTGGCAAAGGCTACTATAGCCATAAGGTTAAAGAACCACCTGCTTCTAAGCCCGGGAATTAATCTCATATGAATTACAAAGGCATAAACCATAATACTGATTAGAGCCCAGGTTTCCTTTGGATCCCAACCCCAGTAACGTCCCCAACTTTCATTTGCCCATTGCCCGCCAAGGAAATTTCCTATGGTTAGCATCACAAGACCAACAGTTAAAGCCATTTCTGTAATAATGGTAATCTCTTTAATGTTTAGATCCATCTTCTTTTTATTCTTAGAAGTGGTCATTATCATAAGAAGAAGTGCCACAATACCCAAGATCATCCCCAAGGTAAATGGACCATAACTACCCACAATCACAGAAACATGAATCATCAACCAGTAAGAATCCAATACAGGTTCCAGATTGGCAATCGAAGGATCCATCCAGTTCCAGTGTGAGATCATAAGAATCATGGAGGTAACAAAAGCCGTAGAAGCGATAGTTAGATTACTATTTCTTCCAAAGGCGAGTCCGAAGAACATTGTAGCCCAGGCCACATAGATCATAGACTCATAGGCATCACTCCATGGCGCGTGACCTGAGATATACCAACGCGCAGCCAGTCCTAAGGTATGCAGCAAAAACAAGAGCCCGATAATAACAATACTACCCTTAATCAGGATCCTTATTGGTTTATTATCATAAAATATTTGTACAATAACCACCACCAGCATAAATAGTCCGGCTACCATATACATCCAGAAGAGGTTTCTGAACACATCATATTTATTATAAGCGATCTCGGCATCTATCCTTTCTTCGGAAGGAAGGATATCACCTCCGAATTTCTTCTGAAAACCTTTTATACTACTCAAAAACTCCTCAGCCCGGGTATAATCGCCACTTTCCCGTGCATCCTGCAAAGCAGTCATATAAAGCGGAAGAATTTGTTTGGTATATACTGAATCCATTCCTTTAAATCCGGCTTCTTCCACTTCGGGATAGGACACCCATTTATTATTTTCGTGCTCCGGAATCGGGAAAATTCTTAATACTTTACCCTGAAGGGCCTGATACATCAAATTCACCTTCTTATCAGTTTCGATAAAATCCTTCTGAAACTGGTTTGGAACGGCAGCCTGATATGCATCTTCCAAATAGAGTGAAAGTTTATAAGAGCCGTTGTTATCAAAAAAGTCGGTTAGGGACAGGTACTCTTTATCTTCATTAACCCCGGCAATTTTTCGTATACTATCGTTGTCGGGTTTCACATAAATAAGC
The DNA here is from genome assembly GCA_035468275.1 of Salegentibacter sp. Classification (GTDB taxonomy): domain Bacteria; phylum Bacteroidota; class Bacteroidia; order Flavobacteriales; family Flavobacteriaceae; genus Salegentibacter. The sequence continues at coordinate 22,599 of DATISX010000096.1, read as the reverse complement.
GGCACGGTATACCAAACCGTAGGATTTTCGGTGATGGAAACCAGCACCTGATCTGCACTCAATCCTTTATAAGAATCTTTTTTGCTTAATTTCCTTAGTAATTCAGAAGAATAAGTGTTGGCAGGTTTCATCCTACCCCCTGCATCCTGGATAACCAGTTTCCCGAATTTTGCTGCGTGTTCCTCATCCACGGCATTCTTCTGCAGTATAGAATCTATTTGTTTTTGCTGTGCTTCAATATGAGCATGATTGGTTTCTTCCTGAGTTGTTTCCTGTGCAAAACCACCTAAAGGAAATAAAAGGAATGCTAATATTCCAACCAGCTTCTTCTTTTTGGCTTTCACCTTATCTAACATAACTTTCAGATTACCAAAACGTGAACCCGGCGCAAAAAGAACCCACATCAGTCCTATATAAAGCAAGGTATAACCAATATAAGTGATCCATGTACCCCAGTAATCATGGTTTACAGATAGCACTGTTCCTTTTTCATCGGGATGAAAACTAGCCTGGAAAAAACGATAACCCTTATGATCCAGAACATGATTCATGTAAATCTCATAGGGAAAATCACCTTCGTCATCTATGACCTCTATCTTACTTTTAAAGGAAGAATAACTCTTTTCAGTTCCGGGATATTTATCGGCGATAAAATCATTCAGTTTGATGCTAAAGGGCAACTCTATTTCTTTGCTTCCGTAATTGAGATAAATATCAAGTCCTGCCAATTCCACTTTTTTAGGCTCATTTACGATTCCCTGACCTCCCAGTAATTTCACCGTTTCAGATTCCCCTTCGGAAGTTACTTTCAGGATCACACCATCTGTCTGTCCATCGGTTTTTTCTTTGGTTTCAACAACGTCATATACCCCTTTAATCATGGGTTCAGGAATAACAAACTGCATATTCCCGATATTATATAGAGAGCGAAGCATCAGGTTTTGCGTAGAATCCTTAACCAGTAGTCCTTCTTCCTGGTCGGCCATTCGCATATAATCCCCTTCGAAGGGAGAATTAATTAGATATTCTCCGCTTTCTTGGTCATATTCAATGTTTATCGCTCCGTCGGTAGGATTGTTCAACGTAAATAACACATTGTGAATATTCTCTACCTCACCTTCCTTAATAAAGTGATCGTGACGATCACCGGCACCGGCTTCTACTATTTTTAGGTAATTTTCGCCATCTTCAGTTGGAACCAGTGTCTCTTCAGCGCCGAAAATAAAATCAAGTACTTCCACCGTGACCGGTTGTCCTTTAAAATCAGTACTTAGTTTATAGTTGTTTTCAGTTTCAGGAGCAAAAAGCACATCTTCCTGAAGCACCCTTCTTCGGGCTTCTCCGTCTATTTCACCATCGATAAAGGTGGTAAGAAATGTTTTTTCTGAAAGAAATACATTCGTTGTCTCACCTTCTCTAATAGGCATTACTCCCTCGTAACTGATATACCGGGTAACAAAGGCACCAACCAGGATCAAAATAAAGGATAGGTGGAGTAATAACGACGACCATTTTTCGCGTTTATAGAGTTGATATCTCTTAATATTTCCTAAAAAATTGATTACGAAAAGAAGCATAATTCCTTCAAACCACAAGGTATTATAGATCATAACTCTGGCAGTTTCAATGGTGTACCAGCTTTCTATAAAGGTCCCCAGGGCAAGGGCTACAGCAAATACAACAAACAAGACAGCTAAAAGACGAGTAGAAAAAAGAATTGAGGCAATTTTATTCTGCATGAGGATAGGCTTTAAACGGCTGCAAATTTAAGGAATTTTAAACATTTTGCCCATTAAAATCAAATCATTCTGCACCAACCTGAAAGCAGGGAAATTTTTAATAATTTAGCAGCATGATAAACCTGGTAATTTTAGGAGCCGGCAATGTAGCCACTCATTTGGCAAAGGCCTTTTCTAATGCCGAAAATATTAAGCTGAAACAGGTTTATAATCACCGGCCAGAGCCCCTGGAACCATTTAAAAAGCTCACTGAAACCACCACCGACATCAATAATCTTAAAAAAGCCGATATCTATCTGATAGCGCTCAAGGATGATGTAATTGCTGAAGTGGCCGGAAAAATAAAAGATGAAGCTGCTTTAATAATTCATACTTCTGGTAGTGTACCATTAACAGCATTGAAAAGCTTTAAAAATCACGGAGTTTTCTATCCTGTACAAACTTTCTCTAAAAAGAAAGATGTGGATTTCCGGGAAATACCAGTCTGTCTGGAAGCCAATTCCGCAGAAAATCTTGAAATTTTAAAAGAGCTGGCTAAGAATATCTCAAAAAAGATCTTCGAAATAGATTCTGAACAGCGAAAAGCTCTTCACCTGGCTGCAGTCTATGTTAATAATTTCACCAATCATCTCTACAGCCTGGGAGCTGAAATCTGCAAAAAAAATGAAATCCCATTTGATATACTAAAACCTCTTATAAGGGAAACCATAGATAAGCTGGAAAGTTTATCTCCCCGAGAGGCCCAAACAGGTCCGGCGCTTCGGCACGACCAGCAAACAATTGCAACACACCTTGCGATGCTGGAACCCAAACAACAAGAACTCTATAACCTACTAACCAAATCTATCCAGGAATTCTATGGAAAAGAACTATAAAGAAGTACTTAACGACATCAACACCTTTGTCTTTGACGTAGACGGCGTCTTAACGGACGGATGTATACAAATAAGCACTCAAGGTGAGCTTTTAAGAACTATGAACATGAAAGACGGCTATGCATTGAAAGCGGCACATCAGGCCGGTTATACCGTTTGTATTATTTCCGGTGGAAAAAATGAAGGGGTAAGAACCAGACTACGCGGACTTGGCCTTACAGATATTTACCTCGGAATTCAGGACAAAGTGGAACAGATGGATGAATTCTTTGATATTTATAATATTAACCCAGACCAGGTTCTTTACATGGGCGACGATATTCCCGATTACTATGCAATGCAGAAAATTGGCCTTCCCTGCTGTCCACAGGATGCTGTAGCTGAAATCAAAAACATCTCAAAATATGTGTCCCATAAAAAAGGTGGCAAAGGCTGTGTACGTGATGTGATAGAGCAAGTTATGAAGGTTCAGGGAAAATGGATAGAAGAATAGATGAATTGGCTAATACTTTTATTCGCAGGTTTATTTGAAGTGGGCTTCGCTTTTTGCCTGGGCAAAGCTAAGTTCAGCTCCGGTAGTACTGCTAACTGGTGGATGCTTGGATTTTTAGTTTGCTTATTTCTAAGCATGTTTTTGCTCTATAAAGCCACCCAAACCTTACCTATTGGAACGGCATACGCTGTATGGACGGGAATTGGGGCCGTAGGAACAGTTATTCTGGGCATTCTGGTTTTTAAGGAACCGGTTCATTTTTGGCGAATCTTTTTTCTAAGCACTCTTATCATTTCCCTTGTGGGCTTGAAAATCGTGACAAAATAAGCCTTATGCTGAAATTCTTAAAGCTCATCAGATTTGGTAACCTTATTTTTGTTGCCATATGCCTCCTTCTTATCAGGTATGCATTTTTCGAAAGTACTTCAGCCGCTGTTTCCCTGAGCGATGTTGGGTATATCCTTTTGATTATAGCCAATCTTTCCCTGGCTGCGGGCGGCTACATTATCAACGATCTATACGATGTCACAGCCGACAAGATCAACAAACCCAAAAAAATCTATATCGGGAATGGGATTTCAGAAAAAACAGCTTTTAACTGGTTTATTGGCTTCAATGTAATTGGAGTGGGGATTGGGTTCTATCTTGCCAATGTTATCGGCTTACCGGCTTTTTCTGCACTCTTTATTTTCAGTTCAGCATTGCTTTATATTTATTCTTCTTACCTGAAAAATGTTCCTCTGGCCGGTAATATTGCAGTGAGCTTTCTCGTGGCGGGGGTTGCAGCCTTGCCTGGGATTTTTGACCTGCTTCCGGCTATAAATTCAATAAATCAGGCAGAACAGGCGATGTATTTCTCTATTTTACTGGATTATTCCTTTTTCGGGTTCTTTATCAATTTACTTCGGGAAATGGTTAAAGATCAGGAAGACCTGCAAGGCGATTATAATGCAGGCGGTAAGACCCTCCCCATTATTTTAGGTGCCGCACGCACCAATAAGGTCATTTTTGCGGTTGGTCTCATTCCATTAGTAGCCATACTATACTATATCTATTCTTACCTGTTTGAAAATACCGCGGCAGTACTTTATGTGTTGTTTTTAATTATTGCTCCCTTGTTGTTTTTTCTGGTGCAGATCTTAACAGCTACCAGGCAGAAAGACTTCTCCAGGTTAAGCTTAATCCTTAAAATAATCTTATTTTTCGGATTGATATCTATTGGATTTCATCAAATATTACTGAAATAAATTATGCTGAAAGATTTTCTAAAAGACAAAGAGATTATCCTGGCTTCAGGATCCCCGAGGAGACAACAATTTTTTAGGGAATTGGAAATTCCTTTTACCACCGATGTTCGTCCCGTTAAGGAAGTTTACCCTCCATCTCTGGAAAATGAAGAGATAACCAATTTTCTTGCAGAACTTAAAGCAGAAGCTTTTCAGAAGGAATTAAAGCCTAACCAGATCCTGATTACCAGTGACACCATTGTTTGCCATAAAGGCCATGCCCTTGGAAAACCCGAAAGTGTAGAAGAGGCAAAAGCTATGCTAAATGCTCTCTCAGGGCATTCCCACGAGGTGATCACCTCGGTTTGCTTTACCACTTCTAAAATTCAACGCACATTAAATGCAAAAACCAAGGTGACATTTAAAGAACTTACTCAAGGCGAAATAGATTATTACGTAGAAAATTTTAAACCTTTTGATAAAGCCGGAGGTTATGCCATCCAGGAATGGATTGGCCTGATTGGAATTACGAATATTGAAGGAAGCTATTTTAATGTTGTTGGTCTCCCAACGCATTTGGTTTATGACAGCCTTCTCGATATTGGACGAATGTAAAATTACAATTACCTGATTTATTATACTTTAAATGAAATCACCTAAATATTTACTTAAATAATGTACGATATCTTTAGTTCATACCGAAACGAAATTGTCTATACGGTTGTAACGCTTATAATTCTCCTTATTATACAGCTAATCCTTAGGAAATCGGCAAATCGGGTGGGTCAAAGAGCAGAAATGCACATAACCCGCACCCGGTTAATGTTTCAATACATTAATATTCTTATTTTATTAATTGCTGCGTTTTTGCTTTCCCTGGCATGGGGTGTTGGTATCGCTGAACTGTCTTTGGTATTTTCTTCAGTTTTTGCTGTGCTGGGAGTGGCTTTATTTGCTGTTTGGTCTATTCTCAGCAATATAACTTCCGGAATCATTCTGTTCTTTAGTTTTCCGTATAAAATAGGCGATAAAATAAAGATCCACGATAAAGACATGCCTATTGAAGCTATTATTGAAGATATAAGGGCTTTTCATCTGCATTTAAGGACTCTGGAAGGAGAGTTAATCACTTATCCAAACAACTTAATCCTTCAAAAAGCAGTCTCCCTTGTTGAAAAAGAAGTTTACAATGATGAAGGTAAAGATGCACTTTAAAAGTTAAAGCTCCCACTCCGCTTTCATTACCCCTGAAAGTTATTATATTTGAGGAAGACCATAATTTTATACTTCATGCCAAAAATCTTTAGTGTTCTTTTATTTTTCGTTCTCGGATTCACCCAGGCCCAATCCCCGGAAAAATTAAATGCTTCAGAAATACACCAGGAGATTAAAAAACTGAACTTCCTCGGTTCGGTTCTATATGTTGGTGCCCATCCCGATGATGAAAATACCCAGCTTATCTCTTATTTCGCAAACAAGAAGAAAGCCCGGGTTGCTTACCTTTCTTTAACCCGGGGAGATGGCGGCCAAAACTTAATAGGCCCCGAACTTCAGGAGCAATTAGGACTTATTCGTACTCAGGAACTGCTTGGAGCAAGAAAAATCGATGGCGGAGAACAGATCTTCACCCGAGCCAAAGATTTCGGTTATTCTAAAAATCCCGAAGAGACTTTGAAGATTTGGGACAAAGACAAAGTTTTAGGCGATGTGGTGCTGGCCATAAGAAAATTTAAACCCGATGTAATCATCAATCGTTTTGACCACCGCTCTCCCGGTAGTACTCACGGTCATCACACTTCTTCGGCACTTTTAAGCCTGGAAGCTTTTGAACTCGCTGCAGATTCTACTGCATATTCCGAACAATTAAATTCCACAGCTGCTTTTCAACCAAAACGAGTTTTTTTTAACACCTCGCATTGGTTCTACGGAAGCAGAGAGGCTTTTGAAAAAGCCGATAAATCGGCCATGTTATCCTTAGACGTAGGTGTTTATTTCCCGGAACTCGGACTTTCAAATTCTGAAATCGCGGCTTTAAGCCGCAGTCAGCATCAATCCCAGGGTTTTGGAAGTACAGGCACCAGAGGCACTTCTAATGAATATTTGGAACTCATTAAGGGTGATATGCCTGAAAGTGATGTTTTTGAAGGAATTGACACCAGTTGGAGCAGAATTGAAGGCGGCCGGAAAATTGGAGAGATTTTGGAAAAGGTAGAAACGAATTTCAATTTTAGAGATCCATCTCAGAGCCTTCCGGAACTAATCGAAGCCTACAAGCTTATTCAGGGATTGGAAGATGGGCACTGGAAGGAAGTTAAAACAAATCAAATTAAAGAAATTATCGCAGCCTGCTCCGGACTTTTCCTGGAAGCGGTGGCCGCTACTCCCTCAGTTACTGCCGGAGAAAAGGTTTTGCTGGACCTGGAAGCAATAAATCGAAGCAGCTATCCGATAACCTTAAATTCAGTAGAGCTAAGGCCTAATAATTCCCGGCTTGAGGTAGAACAAGATCTGGATGACAATCAAAGCTGGACCTCGGAACTCGATTTCCACCTTCCGGAAACTATCAAAAATACAAGCCCATATTGGCTTCAAAAGGAAGCAACAAATGGAATGTACCTTGTTGAAGACCCCAAAATGATTGGTCTACCGGAATCTCCGGTTGCAACTCAGGCTAATTTCAAAATGAATTTCAACGGAACTGAAATAGCGTTTACCAAGCCTGTTATATATAAGTATAATGACGCAGTAGTAGGAGAAACCTATCGTCCTTTCATGATCATTCCGGAAGTTTCTGTTTCCTTTGAAAAAAATGTGGAGATCTTTGAGAATGACGAGCCACGATCAATTTCAGTGGTAATCAAGGCTGGAAGAGATAACCTGAAAGGTAGCCTGAAACTCGAATCAGGGAAGAATTGGAAAACATTGCCTGAATCGGCTGATTTCAGAATAAATCAAAAGGGAGGTACGGCAATCCTCACTTTCGAGATCATTCCTCCCGATGATCAGGATGAAACTTTCATTAAACCTGTGGCGAAAATTGGAGAAAAAGAATATACTGATGAATTAATTCAGATAGACTACAAGCACATTCCGCTACAGAATCTGGTTATGCCGGCTAATTTGAAAGCGGTGCGAATTGAAATTCAGAAGAAAGGAGAATATATAGGATACATCGCCGGAGCCGGAGATGCTGTACCTCAAAGCCTGGAGCAGATTGGATATCGCGTAGACCAGGTTGATCCTGCAGAAATCTCTTCAACATCCCTTAGCAAATTTGATGCGGTAGTAACCGGAATCAGGGCTTATAATGTGGTGGACGAACTTAAATACGCCCAAAAGCACCTCCTGGAATACGTCAGGAATGGCGGAAATCTTATCGTGCAGTATAATACTAGTCGCGGGATGCTGATAGACAATCCCGCCCCTTACCCGCTTCAACTTTCCCGGAACAGAGTAACCGATGAAAAAGCTGAAGTTGACTTTCTTGATGAAAATCATCCAATATTAAATACTCCCAATAAGATCACTTCCAAAGATTTTGAAAACTGGATCCAGGAACGCGGACTTTATTTCCCCGATGAATGGAGTGAGGAATTCAAGCCAGTATTTTCCATGCACGATGAAGGAGAGGAGCCTAAACAGGGTAGTTTATTGGTTGCGAAGTATGGGGAAGGCTATTTTATTTATACCGGGTTAAGCTTTTTCAGGCAGTTTCCTGAAGGCGTTCCCGGAGCTTATCGGCTTTTTGCCAATATGGTCTCAATAGGAAAAGAATGAATAGACCCGAAAAATATATCTGGAAAAAGTCTTACACCTTAGTATTGATTATTAATGCTATTTACATCATCCTGTTTTATTTTATAATGAAGACCTTCTCCTGATATGGAAATTATAGATTGGATAGTTCTTTCCGGCACGCTCGCATTTATAGTTATTTACGGGGTTTATAAATCACGTGGCAGTAAGAATGTTCAGGATTATATTCGCGGAGGTAATGAGGCGCAATGGTGGACCGTGGGCCTTTCGGTAATGGCTACCCAGGCGAGTGCAATTACTTTTCTTTCAACTCCCGGCCAGGCTTTCCATGACGGAATGGGCTTTGTGCAGTTCTATTTTGGATTACCTATAGCAATGGTGATTATTTGCCTGGTATTCATTCCAATTTATCATCGCTTAAAAGTTTATACCGCCTACGAGTACCTGGAAACCCGTTTCGACCGAAAAACCAGGACACTAACCGCCCTACTATTTTTGATCCAACGAGGCCTGGCAGCGGGAATTACCATCTTCGCCCCGGCCATTATCCTTTCAGCTGTTTTAGGCTGGAACCTAAACGGACTAACAATTCTAATTGGGGTTTTGGTGATTATTTATACGGTTTCAGGGGGAACCAAGGCTGTAAACGTTACGCAAAAACAACAAATGGCGGTGATCTTTATAGGCATGATCGCTACTTTTCTAATCATCCTGAATTACCTGCCGGAAGACATTAATTTCAGCAATGCCCTGGAGATCGCCGGCGCCAGCGGGAAGATGGAGGTGCTTGATTTCTCCTTTGACCTTGAGAACCGCTATACAGTCTGGACGGGAGTAATTGGCGGAACTTTCCTGGCCCTCTCCTATTTCGGAACAGATCAAAGTCAGGTGCAGCGTTATCTAAGCGGAAGATCACTAAGAGAAAGTCAGATGGGGATGATCATGAACGGCTTTTTAAAGGTGCCTATGCAGTTCTTTATTCTTTTGGTGGGCGTTATGGTTTTTGTGTTCTATCAATTCAACACAGCGCCTTTAAATTTCAATCCGGCAGCTACACAAAGTGTTATGGAATCAGAATATTCTGAAGAGTATACAGAGCTGGAGGCTAATTACAATAAAATCCAGGAAGAGAAACAACAACTCAGTCTGCAATTCGGGGAATCACAAGAGCTTTCCTCTGCAGAAAAAACAAGACTGAAAGAAACAATAGTCAACCTGAATCTTGCTGAAGCTAATGCGCGGGAATTAGGTCGGGAATTTATACAAGCAGGAGATAAAGAGGCCGAAACCAACGACAAGGATTATGTGTTTATACATTTTATTCTGAATAACCTGCCGAGAGGCTTGATCGGACTTTTACTGGCGGTTATCCTTTCAGCAGCGATGTCTTCTACGGCTTCAGAACTCAATGCCCTTGCCTCTACAACGGTAATCGACCTCTATCGCCGTGGAATAAAAGCCGACCGCTCTGATATGCATTTTCTAAATGCCTCGAAATGGTTTACTTTACTTTGGGGACTTATCGCGATAACTTTCGCTAGCCTTGCCAGTTTATTTGATAATCTAATTCAACTGGTAAACATCATTGGTTCTATTTTCTACGGAAATGTGCTCGGGATATTCCTGCTGGCCTTTTTTGTAAAAACGGTAAGGAGCAATTCTGTTTTTATCGCAGCAATCATTACCCAAATTGTTATAATAGCGCTTTATTTTTTGGAGGTTATGCCTTATTTATGGCTAAACCTGGTAGGCTGCCTTCTGGTAATGGGGATTGCACTAATTCTAGAAATATTCATCAAAACACCAATTAGAAAAACCAGCAGCAATGAGTAAAACCAGATGGGGTGTTATTGGCCTCGGAAAGATCGCCGGAAAATTCTGCACCGGATTAAAAGCTGTAAAAGATGCGGAGCTTTATGCCGTTGCCAGCAGAAGCCTAAGTAAAGCTGAAAATTTCGCAAAGGAGCACGGCGCTAAAGTAGCTTATGGATCTTATGAAGAAATGCTAAAGGATAGTGACGTTGATGTAGTTTACATCGCTACCCCGCACGTTTTTCATCACGGAAATACTTTACTGTCCTTAAGTTATAAAAAAGCGGTTCTCTGTGAAAAACCATTTGCTATGAATAAGAGCCAGGTGGAGGAAATGATCGCTGTTGCCAAAAAGGAAAAAGTATTCCTGATGGAAGCCATGTGGACCCAATTTCTCCCACATTTTGAAGCTTTAATAGAGATCGTAAAATCCGAAAAGTATGGGAAGATAAAAAGTGTCAAGGCTGATTTTGGTTTTGAAGCTGAATTTGATGAAAGCGGCAGGCTATTCAATAAAACCCTGGGTGGAGGAAGTCTTTTGGATATAGGGATCTACCCTGTTTTTATGGCCCTGAGTCTTTTGGGTGAGCCGCAAAAACTATCAGCTAAAGCTAGTATAGGCAAGACAGAAGTAGATGAGGAATGCGATATTATTTTTGAATATCCCAACAAGGTAACAGCCCAATTACATAGTACCGTGATCAATAACACGCCTACTACAGCAGAAATAGAGTTTGAAAAAGCAAGGATTATTGTAAACACCCGTTTTCACGAACCTTCCAGTCTCACTATAATTAGTTCTGAAGGGGAAATAACCAGGGAATTTGGCGTTCAAACGAACGGCTACAATTTCGAAGCCGCCCATGTTCAGAAGATGCTCAGGCAGGGTCGCACCGAAAGCGATAAAATGACCTTTGCAAAAAGTCTTCAACTTATAGACTTGCTGGACAAAGTTAGGGAAGAGATTCAACTGGAATACTAGATTATTTGTAAACAAAAAAGCTTCGGAATTTAACTTCCGAAGCTTTTTCTATTATTAATATTACTGAATTTTAAACTTCCACTCTTTTAACTGTTTTCACTTCCTCATCTTCTTCGCTTTCTACTTCAGCGAGATAACGCTCGGCATCAAGGGCGGCCATACAACCGGTTCCCGCTGCTGTTACCGCCTGGCGGTAGATCTTATCCTGAACATCTCCTGAAGCAAAAACTCCGGGAATATTGGTTTTGGTGGATTTGGCTTTAGTAATTAAATAGCCAACCTCATCCATATCAAGTTTTCCTTTAAAGATATCGGTATTTGGTTTATGCCCAATTGCGATAAACAATCCGGTGATCTTGATCTCTTCTTTTTCGCCGGTTTGATTATTCAGCATTCTTAGGCCTTCCACCACCTGATCTCCTAAAACTTCATCTACCTGGGTGTGGTAACGAAGATCTATATTCTTTGTGCTGGTAACGCGGTGTTGCATCGCCTTTGAGGCACGCATCTGATCTCCTCTAACCAACATGGTTACTTTATTACAGATATTGGCAAGGTAGGTCGCTTCTTCAGCAGCTGTATCTCCACCTCCGACTATAGCAACATCCTGACCTTTATAAAAGAATCCATCGCAAACGGCGCAGGCAGAAACCCCACCTCCACGCAGTTTTTGTTCACTGGGCAAGCCAAGATATTTAGCGGTTGCACCGGTTGAGATAATGACAGTTTCAGCTTCCACCCAGGTAGCATTATCTACACAGGCGCGGTGAATACCCCCAGCTTTATCGCTAAATTCTACTTCGGTTACCATTCCTATTCTCACTTGAGTTCCAAAACGTTCGGCTTGTTTTTGAAGGTCTACCATCATTTGTGGCCCATCTACTCCATCGGGATAACCTGGAAAGTTATCAACTTCTGTAGTAGTGGTCAATTGACCACCTGGTTCCATCCCGGTGTACATTACAGGATGAAGATCAGCTCGGGCGGCATAAATTGCTGCAGTATAACCAGCAGGCCCTGAACCTATAATAAGACATTTTATTCTTTCTATTTTATCACTCATTTTTCTTACAATTTATTGATAATATAAAGGTAGTAACTTTAATTAAAACCTTACTTTTTTATTGATTAAGTTTCACTATTCACCTAAAATGCGGAAGTTTTAAAATTCTAAAAATTAAACTGCTTCTCAAAATTTATTGTTCAAGCTTCCTTTAAAAACATAACTTTGCCCCAATGGAACTAAGCATTTTCAATATTCTTGACATCCTCGGGACCATCGCATTCGCGATTTCAGGAGCGCTGGCCGCTATGGACCGGCGTCTTGATCTCTTCGGGATTTTCATCATTGCCTTTGTAACCGCCAGTGGTGGGGGAACCCTGAGAGATATCCTAATTGGTGATACCCCGGTGAACTGGATGCAGAATACTATTTACATCTACCTTATTGGGGTAGTTACTGTCTTAGCTATAATCTTCAGAAATAAAATCAATTACCTTAAAAAATCCCTTTTTCTTTTCGATACCATCGGCCTGGGTGTTTTCACCATTACCGGAGTGGAGATAGGAATAAGGAGCGGGCTCGATCCTATTATTTCCATTGCTCTTGGTGCCATGACTGGAACCTTTGGGGGCGTGCTTCGGGATATACTTTGTAATGAAATTCCCGTAATCTTCAGGAAAGAGATCTATGCCACTGCCTGTATTGTGGGCGGACTTGTTTTTGTGATCATGCATTCCCTGGGAGCACACCTGGATGTGATCTATATTACCACTGCCCTTATAATAATTGGGATCAGGCTTGCAGTCGTAAAATTCCACATCTCCCTTCCTTATTATTATATTTCAGAAGAACGTAAAAACCAATAAACAAAAAATCCCACCGATATTGGCGGGATCTTTAATAATCTTTCACTTTTAATGAGGTAGTTTATCTCTCAATACTCCATAAATATAGGTTCCAATAAGGGCTCCCACAAATACTACTAAAATCGGTAGATATCCAGCACCAACAAGGGTGAAAATCGGGCCGGGGCATGCACCTGCAAGCGCCCACCCAAGTCCGAAAGCAAGTCCGCCATAAGCGTAACGACTAAAACTTTTTTCCTTATCGGTAAATTTTATAGGTTCCCCGTCTATGGATTTCAGGTTATTCCTTTTGATAATCTGTATGCCAATAACTCCCAAAATTAAGGCTGAACCGATTATTCCGTACATGTGGAAAGACTGGAACTGGAACATCTCGTAAATCCTAAACCAGGAAGCGGCTTCAGACTTAAACATTACAATTCCGAAAAATATTCCTATAAGTAAATATATAATTGATCTCATATTCTAATTTTAAAAGATTAATGGAAATAACAGGTGAATCATAATCAAGCCACCTACAAAGAAACCGATAACGGCGATAAGCGACGGCAACTGCAAGTTACTAAGACCTGAGATCGCGTGGCCTGAGGTACAACCTCCCCCATAACGGGCTCCAAAACCAATTAGAATTCCACCAATAAGTAAAATTACCAGGGCTTTAATTCCGCCCATTGCTTCCCAGCTATAAAGTTCAGTAGGAAGGTAAGCTTCACCGGCACTATCAAATCCAAGATCTTCAAGGATGGCAATAGTATCAGGATTTATCGCTACAGCAGGATCTTCAGTAAGTAGATTGGCACCAATAAAACCACCGATAATTGCACCAAGAACTACCATCAGGTTCCAGCGTTGGGATTTCCAATCAAATTTAAAGAATTCAACTTTCTCTCCCGCTCCACACATGGAACACATGGTTCTTAGGTTAGAAGACATACCGAATTCCCTACCTACAAAGATTAAGATAAACATTATTAACGCGATTAGCGGACCCGCAACATACCAGGGCCAAGGTTCAAAAATCCATTCCATACTGTGTTTTTTAAATTGCTTGCAAATTAAGCCTAATTTAAGAAAGTTTTCAGTAACAAAGGTTACATGAAAAACTAAATAACACCCCCTTAACCGGTTTTAGTGAAACCTAATTACTTAACTTTCAACGAAATCCTTTAAATTCTTCAGGACTTTTTCTGAAAGTCTCCGGCGGGTTTCTTCAGTCCATCCGGCACTTTTAAGGTAAGAAATAAGGTTTTCTGTTGCAAGGCTTTTTTCTGAAAGTCCTGCGGAAGCATCCCCATCAAAGATTCCAAAATTCTCTTGTTTTGTAAGCCATTCCTGAAATGCTTTTTCCTCAAAAGGAAGCCCCAGGGAGGTGCTTATCAATATCTTTCCCTTTCCGAAGGTTTCAAATTCACTTCTTTTAAGCAATTTAGTGTTCTTCGGAAGGTGAAGAGAAACAATCTCTGTTTGCTTCAGGAGTTCATCCAGGGGAAGATATTTAACCCCTCTTTCCTCCCATCCTTTTTTCCGGGTCCTGCTGAAGTAATAAAGATCGGCTCCAAAAGGCAGCAGGCATTCCGCAAGCATTTGCCCGGTAGTTCCAAGCCCGATAATCCCGATCTTGCGATTGGTAAGTTCCACAGGCATTTTTCGCCATTGCTGATCTCCAAACCCGTGCAGCAGCCTTATTAATTCTGATATAATGAACTCCACTACTCCGGGATCGCCATAATCAAAAATACCTTTTACGATAATCCTACGATCCCTGGCAAAGTTCACCGCCACGTTCGCCGACTCGTCATCGTAAAGGCTATAGGCCATCCCAATATACTTCAGGTTTGGGCATTGCTCAATGATGGATTCTGTGAGCTGGGTTTTCCAGGAAACTATCACAGCTTCTGCATCGCCAATACGCTTTATAATTTCAACTTCCGATTTGGGGTAATCTTTATAATTATCTACGCCTTCTTCGCTGAATTGCTCCAATTTTTCAATAGCCTGATCAGTAAGTTTAGTATTATCTACACAAACTACTTTATTAAATCTCATCTGTTTTAAGCTTAATCCCAGTCGGGAAGCTCGGTTTCATCAAAGAGGTGATTAAGCAGCAATTCGTCTTCCCTGAGCTTTCGCTGGCTTGCAAATTCAAATTCCAGGTCTTTCCTTTCAAATTTCAGTTTAGTGTCTTGGTAGGTTTTAGTCATAAATTGAGTTAGTTTTGTATTTGCAATTCAATTTAGAGCGGGATATTCCCATGTTTTCTATCTGGTCTAAGCACTTGCTTATTTTCCAGCATACTGAAACCTTTCAGAAGTTTTCTACGGGTTTCCCGTGGCATAATCACTTCGTCGATAAATCCGCGTTGGGCAGCTTCAAAGGGATTGGCGAATTTTTCGGCATAAGCGGCTTCTTTTTCCGCGAGTTTAGCCGCCGGATCTTCGGCTTCCTGAATTTCCTTCCGGAAGATGATCTCACTGGCTCCTTTTGCTCCCATTACCGCAATCTCGGCTGTTGGCCATGCGAAATTCAGATCAGCTCCAATGTGCTTGGAGTTCATCACATCATAGGCTCCACCGTAAGCCTTACGGGTAATTAGGGTCACCTTAGGCACAGTGGCTTCACTAAGGGCGTAGAGTAATTTGGCACCGTTAAGAATAATTCCGTTCCACTCCTGGTCGGTTCCCGGCAAAAATCCCGGTACATCCACCAGCACCAGTAAAGGAATATTAAAACAATCACAGAAACGGGTAAAACGGGCCGCTTTTTTGGAAGAATCAACATCCAGCACCCCGGCCAGGCTCATAGGCTGATTGGCGACTATCCCAATGCTACGTCCACCAAGTCTGGCGAAACCTACTATAATATTTTCGGCATAATCTTTATGGATCTCAAAAAAGCTTTCCTCATCGATTATCCCATTTATCACCTCGTGCATATCATAAGGTTTGCTGGAACTATCGGGTACGATGCTTTCCAGTTGATCCCTGAATTCATCCCCGGGCGTAAAAGGAAGCTTTTCCGGGCTTTGCTTATTGCTTTGCGGCATATAGCTGATAAGCTTCTTGATATCTTCCAGGCAACCAATATCGTTCACCGCGGTGCGATGGGTCACCCCCGATTTGGTCGCGTGGGTACTTGCACCTCCAAGTTCTTCGGAAGTCACTTCTTCATTGGTAACGGTCTTCACCACGTTAGGTCCGGTTACAAACATATAGCTGGTATCCTGCACCATAAGCGTAAAATCGGTCATCGCCGGCGAATAAACGGCTCCCCCGGCACAAGGTCCCATAATAGCGGATATTTGCGGAATTACTCCGGAAGCTTTTACGTTGCGATGGAAAATATCGGCATAACCTCCAAGAGACTTCACCCCTTCCTGGATGCGTGCTCCCCCTGAATCGTTAAGTCCTATCAAAGGCGCACCAACTTTCATTGCGAGGTCCATGATCTTGCAGATCTTTTCGGCGTGGGTCTCCGAAAGGGAACCTCCAAAGACGGTGAAATCCTGGGCAAAAACATATACCAGGCGGCCGTTTATGGTTCCGTAGCCGGTAACTACACCATCCCCGTAGAATTTTTGCTTTGCCATACCGAAATCGGTGGTACGGTGAGTAACCAAAATCCCGATTTCTTCAAAAGAAGATTCATCGAGAAGGTAATCTATACGTTCGCGGGCTGTAAGTTTCTTTTTGGAATGTTGACTTTCTATGCGTTTTTTACCGCCGCCCAGGTGGGCTTTCTCAATTTTATCGTTAAGCTTTTCTATATTCTGGCTCATACTTTTCAAATATTGGATTGGTTATCCGCTTGGATTTGGATATTCAATATTATGTAAATTAAATTATTTAAAAAAGCAAGCACAAGCTAATGTGTGAATCCTAAAAATTTCCGCCCACGCAGGATTTATTTTTATTATAAGGAACCACCTCGATGCAAAAAATATGTGGTTTCAAAAAAAACATTTAAACAACTGATTTCAATTAGTTTACCCAACAGGTTTTAACAGTCAATTGGATATTTAAGAATCTAAAATTAGTACATTAGATAAGAGTCATTAATTTTTCTGATACCGGGATTATGATACATATTAGTTATAGAAGACCTGTATTAGGAGGGATAATTTTTGCGCTCGCTATGGGTTTTACCACCTATACCTTTGGTGAAATTTCTGGAATTCGGGCTTGGGAATTGCTTGCTACTTCTTCCTCGGGAATAATCACTCTTTGCTATATCATTATTGTTGGTTCAATCTACATTTTGGTGATGCTACTTCATCTTTTAAGCATAAAAGCATTAAAAGTAAATCATTTAAGACTTAAATATTATAACGACCTTTTGAATATCGCACGACTTGCTACCCTTTTGATAATAAGTTCTACAATCGTTCTCCTGATACTTAATATTCCATTTACCAGCACAAAAATTTTTTCTTATTCAGACTATTTTAAGATCTATTACATCATTATTACCGTGGCATCTATTTTGGCAGGTGGCTTCATAGCAGTAATAACCATGATTTATCAAAGTATACGAAATATCATTAGTGATAAAAAGGAAGAGGAAAATAATAATGACTCCGCATTAACAATAGAAAAATCTACTAAAGATTAATCTAATCTGATTATGAAAATTAATCTTTCCGGAAATTAAATTTTTCTTAGTTAAAAGATTAAAATCAAATTCAGGATTCTATAAACTCCTTCAGGGTGTTTACAACATAATCCAGTTCTTCTTTAGTGTTGTAATGAGAAAAAGAAAATCTAATCGAAGGTTTTTTAAGGTCATCTTCCGAAAGAAAAGCATTAAGCACATGGGAGCCTTTGTCGCTTCCACTCTGGCAGGCACTTCCTTTGGAACAGGCTATTCCTTTGAGGTCAAGCTGAAAAAGCAGCATCAGGGCTTTTTGTGGAGGCACCGGCAAACAAACGTTTACTAAAGTATAGGTACTAGCTTTCGAATCTTCGCAGCTCCCATTGAATTTGGCTTCCGGAATCTCCTTCTTAATCTTATCAATAAAATATTGTTTAAGTTCCGAAACATAAGCTTTTTCCTCTTCCAGATTTTCAAGGGAGAGTTTCAATGCTTCTTCAAGACCTACAATATTATGTACGCCTTCAGTCCCGGCGCGGTGACCGCGTTCCTGTTCGCCTCCAAAAATGAGTGGTTTCAAGCCCGTATTCTTTCTTACGAATGCAAATCCCACTCCTTTGGGCCCGTGGAATTTATGAGCGCTTACCGCAGTAAAATCAACCGGAATCTCACTGAAATCGAGATCATAATGCCCTACCGATTGCACGGTATCAGAATGGAAAAGCGCATTATGAGCGTGAGCGATCTCCCCTGCTCTTTTAATATCAAGGCGATTCCCTACCTCATTGTTAATATGCATTAGGCTAACCAGGGATTTCTTTTCAGAATTTTTCAGCAGTTCCTCCAGCTGGTCGAGATTAGCATTTCCGCAGGAATCTAAATCCAGATAATTTACCTCGATATCATAACATTCCTTAAGCTGATCGATGGTGTAAAGTACAGCGTGATGCTCTATTTTAGTGGTGATGATGCGTTCCACTCCCAGATCGCGTACGGCAGAATTCAACGCCAGGTTATCGGCTTCGGTACCACCGGAGGTAAAAACGATCTCGGCAGGTTTAACATTCAGATATTTTGCAACGGTCTTTCTGGCCTGTTCCACAAGGGATTTGGCAGATCTTCCGAAGCTATGGGTAGAGGAAGGATTTCCGTAAACCTCTTTCATTACGTCGGTCATTCGGGTGATCACTTCTTCACGCATTTGCGTGGTTGCGGCAGAGTCTAGGTATACGTTTTTCATTGGCCGCAAAATTAAACGAAATAAAAATATTTTTAAGGATGAAGGGGTTAAAAATCCTTATTTCAGCTATTTTTGTTGAAAAGCACACGCATGAAAAAGTTTTTTTCAATTGTCATCATTTTCATAGGATTGAATTCCTGTGACAGCGGTGACATAATAGTCACTTCTTTCGATCTGGAAAACAGTGACCTCAACCTGTGTACTTTTGGTGACCAGAAGGTGCTGTATGTGATCAATAATGAGGGTGTGAACGAAACTATGTCGTTACAACTCAGTTCCGGTCAGCTGGATGAAGAGGAATTGCTTTTAAGCCGAAATACCAACCAACCAATAGAGATAGAATTAACCGGAGACAATAAAATGGTCTACAGGTTATACGACGGGGAGATTCCAAGTGATTATTTCTGTAAGGCGGTGCCTTCTAAAGATCCAAGGGTTGTGGATGAATACGTGACTACAGAAGGAACAGTGGTCATAGGTACGCGTTTTAATGATATTGGGCCACAGGATGATGCCGACAGAGACGGGATTACAAATATAGATGAGGGAATGGACCCGGATGAGGCGCAGAATCCAGACAGCGATACCCATTTAGATACAGACGGTGACGGAATCCCGAATTATCTGGATATTGATGACGACGGGGACAATGTGCGCACAAGCACGGAGATAAGAACCGGTGACGGCGATCCTACAGCTGAAGGCTACTTAGATACCGATGAAGACGGAGTTCCAAATTATCTGGATCCCGATGATGACGGGGACGGAGCCTTAACCAAATACGAAGTGAGCAGCGACGACCTGCTTAATCCGCAAAGCTTGCAACTTGCCGACAAACCAAACTATCTTAACCCTGAATTAACTGAACCTTATAACGAGCATAATGAAGTTATAGACCACAGGATAAGCCGCAACTATCGCTCTGACGTGGTGATAAGAAATTTCAATTTTGTGAGACAAGATGGAAGCGGAGAAGAAATAAGGTTTGATGAATACAGTCTCGGGTACTATACGGTTACCGGGGTGAGCGAGGAAGAAACCGAAGAGGAAGAAATT
Organism: Salegentibacter sp.; assembly: GCA_035468275.1. Classification (GTDB taxonomy): domain Bacteria; phylum Bacteroidota; class Bacteroidia; order Flavobacteriales; family Flavobacteriaceae; genus Salegentibacter. The sequence goes on along the minus strand of DATISX010000096.1, from coordinate 2,964 downwards.
CCCGAGGAACAGTAGTTCTTCTATCTAATTATTCTGAAAGAAATAAACTTCAGTGGCACCCTGTCCGTATTTCTGAAAATCGGCGTCGTAAAATTTAAGATTATCATAATTGCCAAGTAAATAATCCAATTCGGCTTTTAGAACACCTTCTCCTACTCCGTGGATAAAAACTATTTTCTGAATACGTTTTCGCATAGCAAAATCCAGCTGTCTTTTAGCGGTTTCCATCTGCAGGTTGAGAATATCGAAATTGCTCATCCCACGATAATTATTGACCAGTTTTTCAATATGCAGGTCTACCTCCATAGGTGGAGCATTCCTTTCCTTAGGTTTAATACGTCTGGACATGGGTTTCTTCGGAATTCGCTTTTCCTCCAGTACCCGGTCCAGGTCTACATCTACCGGAAGCTCTTCAAAAGGAGTTTCGATCTTCACCAATTCCGAAGGAGAGAACTCCATCTCAAAGCCATCGGGAGTCTCAATGGTTACTGATGTTTTATCAGCCTTTACCACTACTCCTTCGAGAACATCATCAAGGGCGGCAACTTTATCTCCTGGTTTAAATTCCATTAGTGTTGATCTTTTTCTTTTTCCTCCTTATGGTCATCCTTAGTTGCAACCCAGAAATTGGTCGCCCTAAAAAGGCCGAACATGATTATAACAAGGCCTGTTATTTTTATATACTGATTTGCATTCTCGACGGCAATCGCATAAAGCAAAAGCGCTCCCCCTATTACAATAAGAATGGTATTTATTAACTGTGTAGTTTTCATTTTTAATTCAATTTTACCAGAAACCCCTTATTCTATATTCAATTAATAAAAGGGAACTTGTAGGCTTACAAAGTTAAAGCAATTATGAGGCTTTTCTACCTCCTATACCTGTTTTTCTGTTTTCATCCACTTTCAGCGCAGCTAAGTGTTTCACCGTCCGGCGCAGGAAGCAGCTTTTTGTATGTAAAAGATATGGCCTTATTTGTAGATAAAGACATCCATCTGGAGAAAAATCCAAATCCTGTTACCGAAGCCAGCATATACCTTAGAAAAGAAGCCCAGCTTATCCAGGGCGATAAAAGCAGCAGTTTAAATTCAGGTAATGGAATAATCTCCATATTTCAGGAAGGATGGGCAAATGCTTATAATTATAATTACTGGGGGCTTCCGGTTAGAGATAACTCTACAGGTGGAAAAACCGTCGCCGGAATTATTTTTGAACCCATAGATAAAACCGAAAGCCAACCGGTGAAACTGACTTCAGCATTGAATGGAAAAGCAAATCCGCTGAGCATCTCTAAAAGATGGCTCTATAAATTTGAAGGAGGGCAATATGCCGATTGGGAATATATAGGTGATAATTTTTCCTTAGACCCGGGCTTGGGGTTTACAATGAAAGGCGTAAATGGGAACAACCCGATTAGTGTGGAGGGCGCTCCCAACAATCCCGGGAGCCGGCAGCGTTATGATTTCAGAGGTATGCCAAATGACGGGGATATTAGTCTTTACATTGAGAAGGACCAGGTGCTACTGTTGGGGAATCCTTATCCTTCGGCTTTCGACCTGAAAGCCTTTCTGGTTCAAAATACTGCTTCCACCGGGATCGCTTATTTCTGGGATCATTCCAACCATAGTCATTCTCATTACCTCGCGGAATACCAGGGCGGGTATGGTGCTTATTCTCCGGGAGCAAGCGCTTATGTTCCGGCGGTCTTTCAATTTTATGATGAATCTGCTGAACCAACCGGAAATACAGGAGAGACAGGAAAAATATACGGAAGAGAATTTAGCCCTGTTGGGCAGGGCTTTATGCTAATGGGAAAAACCAACGGACAGGTTAGTTTTAAGAATTCTCAGCGGATTTTTATAAGGGAAAAAAGCGGAAACTCAGAATTCAGAACCCCCCAGGAAGTTATTCCAAACTTAAGACTCAATTTAAGATTCGACGATTTATATGTACGACAATTGCTGGTTGCCTTCAGAAATGACGCAACTACAGGAATTGACCATGCTATGGATGCCAAAAGTTTTGGAAGTCTTTCTACTGATGCGGCCTGGCTGATAGATGAAGAACCATTTGTAATAAACGTACAGCCATTTGAAGCTGAAAATCTTATTCCACTAATGATTTCGGCAGAAGCCAGCACAGATTTAAGAATCTCCATTGAAATACCGGAGAATTTTTCACCAGAGGCTATATTCCTGGTTGATACTGAAGAAGAAAGTTACCATAATCTCTACAAATCTGATTTTGAGACCCGACTGGAAGCGGGAAACTATGAAAAAAGATTTTACCTGACTTTTGCTAAGGAAACTGCAACAGAGCCAGATTTGCCGCAGGAAGAAGAATATGATTCGGAGCTGCCCGAAAGTATAGGGATTATATATAATAAAGCGTTAAGGAAAGTTGAAATAATAGCCGGGGAAATGCTGGAAGAAATTCAGGTGTTTGATCTCACCGGGGGATTGATTTTTAACAAAAAGATATACGAAAACAAACAATATGATTATTTTTATACAGGAAACTTCCGGGAAGCAGTGTATATTGTTAAGGTCAAAACCCGTGATAACCGATTCACCAATAAGAAATTACTTCTCAAAAAGTAGCTGATGGAAGAATTTATGTTGCCTTGCATGAATAAAAGCCTTTTGGGCATGGAATGCTTTGGCTGTGGGGGTCAACGTGCGCTGATACTATTTTTCCAGGGTAATTTTTCAGAAGCTTTTTACATGTACCCGGCGATCTACCCAATCCTTCTGTTATTGGCCTTTTTGATTTTTAATCTATTTATCAAGTTTAAGAAAGATTTCCAGGTGAAAATAGGCCTGATCATTTTTGCCGGAACCGTTATGGCAGTAAATTATGGCTATAAAATGTATGAATTCATTCAACTAACCAATTAATACTTTAATATGGAACGTACACAATTACCCAAAACCACTCTCATTTTAATTTTCGGAATCCTGTCTA
>DATISX010000095.1:0-2830 GCA_035468275.1 Salegentibacter sp. | reverse complement strand
TGTTAAAAACATCACTTCTTACGGAGTATTTGTTGACCTTGGAGGAGTTGACGGACTTGTTCACATTACCGACCTTAGCTGGTCTCGTATCAACCATCCAAATGAGATCGTTGAGCTAGATCAAAAACTAAACGTGGTAATCCTTGACTTTGATGAAGCTAAAACAAGAATCCAATTAGGTCTTAAGCAATTAAGTAAACACCCATGGGAAGCTCTTGACGAAAACCTTAAGGTTGGAGACAAGGTAAAAGGTAAAGTAGTTGTAATCGCAGATTACGGTGCATTTATTGAAGTTGCCGATGGTGTTGAAGGTCTTATCCACGTTTCTGAAATGTCATGGAGCACGCACTTGCGTTCAGCTCAGGATTTCGTAAATGTTGGAGATGAGGTTGAAGCTCAAATCTTAACTTTAGATCGTGAAGATCGTAAAATGTCTCTTGGAATTAAGCAATTAACTCCAGACCCATGGACAGATATCACTACTAAATATCCTGTTGGTTCACGCCATAAAGGGATTGTACGTAACTTCACCAACTTTGGTGTATTCGTAGAATTAGAAGAAGGAATCGACGGACTTATTTATATCTCTGATCTATCCTGGACTAAGAAAATTAAGCACCCATCTGAATTCACTAATGTAGGTGATGAGCTTGAAGTTGTAGTTCTTGAATTAGATGTTGAAGGTCGTAAGTTAAGCCTTGGTCACAAGCAGGTTGAAGACAACCCTTGGGATAAATACGAAACTGAGTTCGCTGTTGGTACTAAGCACACCGCAGAGATTGCAGAGATCGTTGACAAAGGTGCTACTATAGATTTTAACGAAGATATCACTGCATTTGTTCCAACCAGACATCTTGAAAAAGAAGACGGTAACAAATTGACTAAAGGTGAATCTGCAGAGTTCCAGATCATTGAATTCAACAAAGAATTCAAAAGAGTGGTAGCTTCACATATGGCTATTCACAAAGAAGAAGAGCAGCAAATCGTTAAGCAAGCCGCTAAGAAAGCAGCTTCGCAAAGCAATGACAAAACCACTATTGGTGATGTTAATGCCGATCTTCAGGCTTTAAAAGATAAAATGGAAGGGAAGTAATTCTATTCCCGTGAAGACGGGGATCCCCTAAAATTTAATCATAAATAGAAACCTCCTTAGTTTGCGCTAAGGAGGTTTTTTTATGTTCTTAAGTTCCAATTATTTTACTTCGTCTTTCCAGGAAAATATTATCGCGCCATACGCCATCTCTTTTTCCTATTTTTTCCCGGAAACCGACTTCCCTAAAGCCTTCAGCTTTATGAAGCTTGATACTTGCAATATTTTCAGGGAAAATCCCGGCTTGTAGAGTCCATATATTTTTCCTCTCACTTTCAGTAATTATAGCTTTTAGCAAGGCTCTACCAATTCCGCGTCCGGAATGTTTAGGATGAACATAGAGACTTACTTCACATACGCCGGAATATACAGGTCTTGCCGAGACTGCTGAAAGCGCTATCCAGCCGCTTATTTCGCTTTTATCTAAAGCAACCAGTCTGAGATCTGACCTGAATTTTTTATCCCAGGTTTCCCAATTGGGAGCCATAGTTTCAAAGGTGGCGATTCCCGTGTCAATACCCATTTGATAAATCTGTTTGACTGCGGGGAAATCCTCCTTGAGAAATTCTCTGATTTCTATTTCTGCAGAATTGTTCATCCTGGAATTTCAGAGTAAATTACTAATTTATTCAATGTAGTTGAAGAAAAATTATTTCAGAATAAGGCATAAAAAAACCGGAAATAAATTCCGGTTCTTTCAACATATTGGAAGGTAATCAATCATTAAACAGTTTCGGTAGTCTTAACCCTTGCTTCCATTTTCACCTCGGTTTTTATCGATCTAGTGATTAGACATATCTCTTCAGCTTTGTGAAGCAATTTCATCGCTTTTTCTTCATCTTTTGCATTTCTGATAACCAGTTCGGGCTTGAGAATAACCTCACTCATAATGAACTTTTTATCAATGCGTTCCATTTTACCCACAGCCGGGCATTTTAAACTTTCAAAATCAAGTTTTGAATATTCAGCAACTGCCGTAAATGAGGTCATAAAACAACTAACTACCGATGCGGTAAAAAGATGCTCCGGAGACCAGATGCCTTCAATCCCTCCGGGAAATTCAGGGGGTGTAGCTACTTCTATTTCCTCATTTAATTGAGGTGATGAAATTTTTCCCTTTCTTGTTCCTGTCCATTCAAGGTCAAGATTATAAAAGTGTGCTTGTGGTTCCATATTATAGTTTTATAAGAAGAACCAAACCGATTCTTCCCGATTATTTTTCAGCTTCGGCGGCTTGTGCCTCTGCCTGATGGTAATTCACTTCTTCCCAGGCTCCACCATTATAGCATTCAATTCCCATTTGGGAAAGCATTTGAGTGGCAATTCCACTCCGGTTTCCTGTTCTGCAACAAAGGATGAGAGGTTGCTTTTGGGCGTTGATCTCGTCCATATGTTTGTTCAATTCCTGCAACGGAATATTTAAAGAGCCTGCTACATGTCCCCCAGCAAATTCAGGTCTGGTTCGAACATCAATTACCGTGGCTCCATCTTTAATCATTTGAGTAAAATCCATATTGTTTTTCTTTTTCTTCTTAAAACTGCTAAACAATAAGGCACCCATAAAAGCACCATATAAAGTGGCGTTCACGGGATCTGATGTTATCGCACATCCTCCGCTTTCACAGCCTATGGTACTGTAATAGATAAATCCGGCAAGTGCCCCAACACCTAATCCGGCTATAATAAGTTTGTTATTGTTTAGTAACTGCATTTCCTTTTTCAGCTGCAAAAATAATACTA
>DATISX010000094.1:0-2589 GCA_035468275.1 Salegentibacter sp. | reverse complement strand
ATAATCTTTTTAGGTGGGATTATATAACTGAGGAAGGTCGTAGGGAAGCCAAACTTTTTAGTCCGGTTTATAAAATTTACGTGCTCGACTACCCCCTTTTCAGGCAGAGGTTAGAAAAGAGTACGAATAGATCTTTTCCATTAGACCAGATTTTTATTTTAGAGTACACTTTTCTTAATGACCTATGCAGTATCAATTCCTCTAACCGCTGGAGCGCTCAAAAAATCAAAGAGAGAAAAAAAATTACAAATGTTTACAAAGAAAACATAGAGAAGACCCCAAACCGGGTGGTTCTAAAATTCTTCGAAGAAGGGATTCTACTCGGAAACTCAGAACATTCACAAGAAGAATACTATTACCTGGATAAAGGAAATTTTCTTCGCAATCTTCTTTTTCCCCAACCCACCTTATGTGGATCAATGGCGATAATTAAACCCAATGGGCAGGCCATTATAAGGAATGGGGAATATTCTACCCAGTCAATGGCCGATCATTTAACACCTGAAAACTGGGAATTATTCTTTCCCGATGCAAAATAATTATTCCTGTTTCAGCTCCATTTTTTCAGCAAAATAATCGCAGAAATCTTTCATGGTCGCGGTCATTTTTTCATCCTGAGTGGCGCGGTTAAAGGTATCGCTCATTGCCACAAGGGTTTGATGAAAGAATTTCTTCATTTCATCTACCGGCATATCTTTTGTCCACAGGTCTATTCGCAGGGTTTCATTCGCCTTGCTGTCCCACATTGAGAGCAACATTGCTTTAGCTTCTTCACGGTACACTTCACCATCCTCTGCACTCCAGAACAAAGCTTCGGGAACGCGGTTCTCATCAAGCAATACTTCTATATTGATCTCAGATTTTTTAAATTCTGCCATTATTTTCTAGGTTTATAATTTGCTTTTGTAAAGATTGTTTCGGCATCTGTTGCCAGCATTTCCTGAAGACTCACTTTCTCCCGGTCCATGTATTGTTTTATTATTTTCCAACCAATAAATTGGCCCAGCATTGCAGGAGATTCATTATCCAGTTCCAGGTAAAATTTGGAAAAGGGGGCAGGATATAAAAAGCGGGAATATAATTCGGTATCTGAATTGAACAGGATCTGGCGTTCTACAAAATATTTCCAGATCTGTTCTTCATTTTCCCGTGCCCAAACAATCTCATCTTCAGTATATCCAATTTTTGCAGCATCGGGGGTTTGCGGTAACAGGATATCCTTTAAATATAAGATTTTTCCATAATACAGCATATGGGAAAGAAAAGTTTTAGTTTCAGGCTGGGGAATGTATTTTTTGGCATATTCTGCTGCAACATCAGGCAGGATCTGTTCCCGCTCAAAATTCTTCTTCAGGTAATGCTGAATTCCTAGGTAAAATTCGTGGTTTTTACCCAGGTAGGTATCCAGTGCGATAAACAAAAATTCATCGGCTGCAAGCACTTTGTTCTTATAGTCAACTTCAGAAGTAATGGTAATTACGGTAGGCGCTTTAAAAGAAGGAAAGTAATATTTCAAATGTTGAAAAAGGTTGTGGAGTTTATCCTCTTCCGCAGTGAAATCAATAAACTCCTTTTCTACTTCCCTGTTCAATTCCATTTGTATGGTATCATTGATCCGTGCCAGCCAAAGACTGTCGGGAAACCTTTCGGGGAAAAGAAAAGGAAATTCGGTTTTAAGTGCAGGAAGGGTTTCCGCAGTTACCGATGCAAATTTTTGATCGAAACGTATTACTTCAAAGCTAATTGGGACTTGTTCAATTTCTTTCTCCAGTTTTGATCTTGAATCGCAGGAAAACAGCAGTACCGCCAGGAAAATGAAAATAAAATTTCTTATCATTGAAAATATATTAGGAAGGCTTTAACGCCTGCTCCTTTTAATAATTATGGATTCATGTTAAATTTGTTTGCAAAGGTATTACTTAGAAACTTAAACACATAAATTATGCAGACCGAAAAGGTGGTAAACCACATTGTTGACTGGTTGAAGGAGTATGCAACCAATGCCGGGGTAAATGGGTTTGTGCTTGGAATAAGCGGGGGTATTGATTCGGCTGTAGTTTCTGCCCTTTGTGCCAGGACGGGTTTGCGCACACTTTGTGTTGAAATGCCTATTCACCAGCCTGTCACTCAGGTCACCCGCGGCCAGAACCATATTTTAGCCTTAAAGGAACAGTTTGCCAACGTTACCAATATACACGTAGAACTAACCCAGGTTTTTGAACAATTTAAAAGTACGTTGCCACTTGCACAGGAAAGTTCCTCTCTTCAACTTACCCTGGCCAACACCCGGGCACGCCTTCGCATGACCACTTTATATTATTTTGCAGGCTTACACGGTTATCTTGTAGCCGGAACAGGGAATAAGATCGAAGACTTTGGTGTAGGATTTTTCACCAAATACGGAGATGGCGGTGTTGACCTAAGCCCTATTGCCGATCTCCTAAAAAGTGAAGTTTATGAGATTGCCAGATTTCTTAAAATAAATGCTGAAATTATTGAAGCCGCCCCTACCGATGGCTTGTTTACCCACAGCCCAAGCGATGAGGAGCAAATTGGCGCAAGTTATGACGAGCTGGAATGGGCCATGAA
>DATISX010000093.1:0-4854 GCA_035468275.1 Salegentibacter sp. | reverse complement strand
ATGTGCAATTAGATATTCAGCGATTTGAATGGTATTGGTGGCAGCACCTTTTCTGAGGTTATCGGCAACCACCCACATGTTTAGGGTTTTTGGCTGGGAATAATCCCTGCGAATTCGGCCTACAAAAACATCGTCTTTTCCCTCAGCGTAAATGGGCATTGGATAAGTATTGGTTTCAGGATTGTCCTGCACGGTAACCCCAGGAAATTGACTCAGGATTGTCCTTACTTCAGCTTCATCAAATTCGTTCTCAAATTCAACATTCACAGCTTCTGAATGTCCACCAACTACAGGAATTCTAATCGCGGTGGCACTTACCAAAACCGAATCGTCACCAAGGATCTTCTTGGTTTCTTTGGTGAGTTTCATCTCTTCTTTGGTATATCCGTTTTCCTCGAAAACATCACAATGAGGCAGCGCGTTTTTATGTATGGGATACGGATAAGCCATTTCCCCTTTTTCACCTTGGTATTCATTTTCCAGTTGTTGCACAGCTTTCACACCGGTTCCTGTGATAGACTGGTAAGTTGAGACAATCACGCGCTTGATCTTATATTTATCGTGCAGTGGTTTCAACGCCATTAAAAGTTGAATGGTAGAGCAGTTCGGGTTGGCGATTATTTTGTCTTCTGAAGTTAATTCGGAAGCATTGATCTCAGGGATCACAAGTTTCTTGGAGGGATCCATTCTCCAGGCCGAAGAATTATCTACTACTGTAGTACCATTTTCGGCAAATTTCGGAGCCCACTCCAAAGAAGTATCTCCACCAGCGGAAAATAAAGCGATATCTGGCTTGATATCCACGGCTTGCTGTAGGCCAATAACTTCATATTCCTTCCCCTGGAATTTGATCTTTTTCCCAATCGACCTTTCTGAAGCCACCGGATATAATTCGGTTATCGGGAAATTTCTTTCTGCTAATACTTTTAACATCACTTCGCCAACCATTCCGGTGGCGCCAACAACTGCTACTCTCATAATCTTATCTTTTGTCATTTCCGCGAAGGCGGAAATCATTTTAAACTATTTCCCTATTTTAATCGGATTAATGTTTGTAAAAACCAGCCGCAAATTTATTGTACCCGGTTTAACTTACCCAGCCTCAGGGCCTAAAATTGGAAAGAATTATGGTTTTTGAACCAATTCATGTTTTTCGTTAAAAAAAGACCCCACAGTTGCCTGTGGGGTTTAGTTAATTTGCGATTTACATAAAATGAGCAGTATAGCGGTGCTCGTATTGTTAACTCTTAGGGAGTTCTGTTCTGTCTTTTCAGCTCGTCTCTAATCTCAATAAGCAATTCTTCCTGGGTAGGACCTTTGGGAGCTGCCGGGGCTTCTTCTTTTTTCTTTTTAGAACGTTCATAAGCCCTAAGCAGTAAAAATATAAAAAATCCAACAATGAGAAAGTGAATTATCGCATCGATAAGATTCCCGTAAGTCAGTATAGCGGCTTCAGCTTCCACAGCGGCTTCCAGGCTTTCATATTTCTGCCCGTCCAGTGAGATAAATTTCTGACTGAAATCTTCTCCGCCAGTGAGAACGCCAATTAGAGGCATTATAACATCAGCAACGACTGAGGATACGATTTTGTTAAAGGCAGCTCCAATTACTACCGCAGTAGCCAGGGCTACGATATCGCCTTTCATTAAAAAGCCTTTGAACTCCTTGAAAAATCCCATACTAAGTTTGGTTTTAGTTGATTAGATCATCTAAATTACACAAAATTTTGAATGATTTTTGATTTTTTAAGATTCAGGAATAATTACCCGTTTAACGCGCTGGGCAATTCCGGTAATTAATTCGTAGGTGATAGTTCCACCGGCCTGAGCGAAGACATTGGCAGGTTGGTTTCCTCCAAAAACAATCACTTCATCTCCTTCCTTACAATCAATATCGCTTACATCCACCATTATAATATCCATACAAACATTCCCGATTATAGGTGCGTATTGGCCATTTATGATTACTCCGGCTTTTTTATTGCCGAAAATGCGGTTTATGCCGTCGGCGTGGCCCAGGGGTAGGGTGGCTATCCGGGAAGGTTTGGTAGCTTCAAATGCACGATTGTACCCTACCGTTTCGCCTTCCTCCAACTCCTGAATTTGAGAAATAATGGTTTTAAGAGTTCCTATTGGTTTGAGATTGGCATTAATAGCAGGATCATTAGCAAAACCATATAAGCCCAAACCGCTGCGAACCATATCGAAACCAGCTTCGGGATAATTAAAAACCGCAGAAGTATTGCAAATATGAAATATAGGCCTGTAATCCAGCTGATCTAAAAGATCCTCTGCAAATTTCTGAAAAAGGTTTATCTGGTGTAAAGTAAACTCCCGTTCCTTCCAGTCTTCACTGGCGGCAAGGTGAGAAAAAGCCGAAGCTACTTTGACGGCCTTTGTTCCTTCCAATTTTTCGCAGATTTTATGGAAATTTTTCCCGGTAAATCCTAATCGGTTCATGCCGGTATTGAATTTAAGATGGACAGGATAATCTTTCAGTTGTAGTTTTTCTGCGATCTCAATAAATTCTGATAGCACCTTTTCACTATATAAATTTGGTTCCAGGCAGTTATCTATAAGCGTTTGAAAATTGACGGGTTGCGGGTGAAGAATGAGGATGGGCTTTGTGATTCCGGCTTTCCGAAGTCTTTCCCCTTCATTAGTATAGGCCACGGCGAAATAATCGGTGCCGAGTTCTTCCAGTTTTCTGGCGATTTCTACTGAATCGTTTCCATAGGCATAAGCCTTGATAACCGACATGAATTTAACTTCGGAAGAAATCTTAGACCGGAGATATCTGTAATTATGAGCTAAAGCTCCAAGATCTATTTCAAGTTGCGTTTGGCGGACTTTAGGCATTCTTCTTCTTAAGATTGGGATTCAGTTCTTCAGCTTGCTTTACCTCCAGTTTTTTTAAGCGTTCATTGAGCATGGCCTTGTAGTATGCCGCTCTGCTCAAAGGCTCGTATTCTTCGGTTTCACCGAGAAAAACAAGATCATCATTTACTGCTTTTCTGTAGCTGTATTGGGCTAGAGTTCCTGTACGGGTGCAAACAGCGTGTACTTTAGTCACATACTCGGCGGTGGCCATTAAAAAAGGCATGGGGCCAAAAGGATTTCCTTTAAAATCCATATCCAATCCGGCCACGATCACTCGAATTCCACGGTTAGCGAGGTCATTACATACACTCACGATCTCATCGTCAAAGAATTGAGCCTCATCTATTCCAACCACATCACAGCCATCGGCCAACATAGGGATGTGAGAGGCCGAGGGCACCGGAGTAGAGCGAATTTCGTTGGCATCGTGTGAGACCACCATATCTTCGTCATAGCGCTTGTCTATGGCGGGTTTGAAGATCTCAACCTTCTGCCGGGCAAACTGTGCCCGCTTGAGTCGGCGAATGAGTTCTTCGGTCTTTCCGGAGAACATACTGCCGCAAATAACCTCAATCCAGCCAAATTGCTCTTCGTGATTTACTGTATTTTCGAGAAACATTTTGTAATTTTCAAATCGAAACGGGAATTAGCCCTTTTCGATAAAGGTGGAACAAATTTACTAAAAATACAAGCCATTGCCGGAGGCTAATTTCTAAAGTTATTAAACCCGGGATAGGCATCTTTTTTGTAAGATTTCGTTGAAAAGCTATTAAGCTTGAAATTATTGGGTTCTTAAAGATTACTTCTGAAAAAATTCTATGAAAATGAAAAACAGATTAAAAAAAGAAATAGTAAAGCTTGCTGAAGAAATAATTTCTGAAAAAGAGAATCTGGATACCAAAGCGCTGAAGTTGAAAGCTGCAACTTTATATGAGCAGCTTTCAATATTACATTTTACGGAGCAGAACCTTAAAGCATTTGAAGCTCCCGAAGCGACCGAAACTCTTAAGATAGAAACACCGGAACCTAAAGAAACACCGGCTAGATCTGATAATGATTATGCGCCAGATGGAACTGAATATCGAGAAGATGCCGATGCGATTACGGAACCCAATACTGAAAAAATAAAGGATATCGTAGCGCAAATGCCCCCTGAAACCGAAAAGCTTGATGAGCTTTTTAGCTCTTGGGAAAATTCCGGAAATGCACCAGCAAAAAAGCAGCCTGAACAAAAACAAGCTTCCAAACAAAAGCATGAACCCATTCCAAAAAAAGAAAATCCTCAACCACAAAAGGATTTTCGGGATATAGGAGTTGATTATGATAATCTTCCCAATTTTGAACCTATTAATAGCAGACAAAAAGAAAACAAACCAAAGTCTATTAACGACCGACTAAAAAAAGGTATTAATATCGGGCTTAACGAAAGGCTTTCATTTATCAAACATCTGTTTGACGGTAATACTACCGACTACAACCGGGTGCTTTCCCAATTGAATACCATTGACGACCCGAACGAAGCAAAAAAATTCATAGAAAAGATCGTAAAACCTGATTATAATAATTGGGAAGGAAAGGATGTTTATGAAGAGCAGTTCATGGAAAAGATCGAAAATAAATACAGGCAGTAGCAGGAGTAATTTATGGGAAAACTTTATTTGGTGCCTACTCCAATAGGTAACCTGGAGGATATTACTTTCAGGGCTGTGCGTATTTTGAAAGAAGTAGATCTAATTCTTGCAGAAGACACCCGAAATAGCGGGAAACTCATGAAACATTTTGAGATCAGAACGCACATGCAAAGTCACCATATGCACAATGAGCACAAGACGGTTGAAGGAATTGTGCAGCGTATAAAAAATGGAGAAACCATAGCATTAATCAGTGATGCAGGTACTCCGGCTATTTCAGATCCTGGTTTCTTGTTAACCCGTGCCTGTGTTGAGGCAGGAGTTGAGGTGGATTGCCTTCCCGG
>DATISX010000092.1:0-25307 GCA_035468275.1 Salegentibacter sp. | reverse complement strand
ATGTTGGACGCGAAAACTGGGCATTTTTGACAGGGATTACCTATTCTGATTTTGAAGACCTGAAAATGGGTTCAAATGGTCCCGAAGAGTATCTGCGACCGGATTATGTGATAAGAGAGAACGGGAGGGATATCGCAGTATCCAATTCAGATGATCGTGTTCAAAAATTCATGGGTTACGAACAAATTAACCTGCTTCAGAAGATAAAATATATGCCCGGCAACGACTGGGATTTTAACCTGGGATTAATCTATTCTACCACTTCAGATTTTCCTCGATACGATCGTTTAATTCAGAAGAGGGATGGAGAATTTCGCTCGGCCGAGTGGTACTATGGCCCCCAAACCTGGTTCATGGGGAATTTTAAAATCAACAAGAAAGGGAATGGACCGCTCTATGATAAGGCGCAAGTGACAGCGGCCTATCAGTTTTTTGAGGAAAGCCGAAATAACAGAGATTTTAACGAAGATGTTCTTTTTAAATCAGAAGAGAATGTTGATGCTTATTCCCTAAACCTGGATTTTGAAAAACATTTTGAAGAAAGTCGCCTGTTCTATGGGACTGAATATGTTTTTAATTTGGTAAATTCAAATGCCAACCAAGTGAACATTATTTCTGAAATTAACCAGGAAAACGCTTCACGTTATCCCGATGGTTCAACCTGGCAGTCGCTTGCTGCTTATCTTTCTTATCAATGGAAAATTAATTCAGAACTCACATTCCAGTCGGGAGCGCGATATAATCATATTTTGGTTGATGCTGAATTTGATGATCGCTTCTTTGATTTCCCATTTTCTGAAGCTTCAATAAATACAGGTGCTTTAACCGGAAGCGCGGGAATTAACTGGAAACAAAACCGTTTTTTCAGGTGGAAGGTAAATCTTTCTACTGCTTTCAGAGCACCAAATATAGATGATGTAGGCAAGATCTTCGATTCTGAACCCGGAGCTGTGGTTGTTCCCAATCCCGATTTGAAACCTGAATACGCTTATAATGGAGAAATTGGCCTGGACTGGACGCCATCAGAAAATGTTCAATTTTCCTTTGCAACTTTTTACACGAAACTTGAAGATGCTTTGGTTAGAAGAGATTTTCAGCTTGATGGAGAAACCGAGATCGATTACCAGGGCGAACCCAGCCGGGTGCAGGCTATACAGAATGCATCTAAGGCCTATGTTTATGGATTTGAAGCCGGAGTGGCTTATAATATTTCCGTAGCCTTGCGATTAAGCTCACAAATAAATATAACTAAAGGGGAGGAGGAGCAAGAGGATGGAACGAAAATAGCTTTGCGACATGCGGCCCCGGTTTTTGGCAATACCCACCTTACCTGGCATAAAAAACGTTTAAAGATTGATTTTTTTGCCGAATATAATGGGCAATTCGATTATGAGGATCTGGCTCCTTCGGAAAAAGGGAAAGCCTATCTCTATGCGATAGATCAGAACGGAAATCCTTATTCCCCCTCCTGGTATACAGTGAATCTTAGCGGGCAATATGAGATAAGTGAGCCTTGGCTGGCCACCATTTCTCTTGAAAATATTACCGATGAACGCTACCGTACCTATTCATCCGGAATCGCTGCGGCCGGTAGAAATCTCATCATAGCTTTAAAATATAGTTTTTAAATTGAGAATAATTTAATAAACAGGAATTATTAAGCCTGCTTTTTCCATGTTTCAATTCGGGTAATTTGCCAAAATTCATTAATTTCGCGTTTCATTAGAAATAGCGAAAAAATGACCGATAAGTTCCCTGAATATAAAGGACTTGACTTGCCCAAAGTAGCAGAAGAAATACTGGCTTACTGGAAGGAGAACGATATATTTGAAAAGAGCGTAAGCACCCGTGAGGGCAAGGAGCCTTTTGTGTTTTTTGAAGGGCCACCATCTGCAAACGGTCTTCCTGGGATACACCATGTGATGGCACGTGCTATCAAGGATATTTTTTGTCGCTATAAAACCCAGAAAGGTTACCAGGTCAAACGAAAAGCCGGATGGGATACCCACGGTCTTCCGGTGGAACTTGGGGTTGAAAAGGAACTGGGAATTACCAAAGAAGATATTGGAACCAAAATTTCTGTTGAAAAATATAATGATGCCTGCAAAAATGCGGTAATGCGTTACACCGACGTGTGGAATGATCTTACTGAGAAAATTGGTTATTGGGTAGATATGGAAGATCCGTATGTGACCTATAAATCAAAATATATGGAAACGGTCTGGTGGCTGCTTTCCGAGATTTATAAAAAAGGCCTTATCTATAAAGGTTATACCATTCAGCCGTATTCTCCAAAAGCGGGAACGGGTTTAAGTTCCCACGAGCTTAATCAACCGGGAACATACCAGGATGTAACTGACACCACAGTTACTGCGATGTTTAGAATTACAGATTCAACAAAAGCTTCGGTTGAAAAGAACCTGGAAGGGGAATTTATAATTGCCTGGACCACAACTCCCTGGACGCTGCCTTCCAATACAGCTCTAACCGTTGGACCGAAAATAGAGTATGTTTCAGTTAGAACATATAATCAGTACACTTTTGAGCCAATAACTATAATTGTTGCCAAAGATTTGGCGAGAAAACAATTCGATAAGAAGTTCAAGGAGGTTGATTCCGAAGAAGAATTGAAAGCTTATGCTGAAGGAGATAAGAAAATTCCATTTTTTATTGGGGAAACCTATTTAGGAAAAGACCTGGTAGAAATAAAATATGAGCAATTGTTGCCATATGCGTTGCCTTTTGAAAATCCGGAAAACGCTTTTCGCGTAATTTCCGGGGATTTTGTTACTACCGAGGACGGTACCGGAATTGTACACACCTCACCAACTTTTGGAGCTGACGATGCTTTAGTAGCTAAACAGGCCACTCCGGAAGTACCTCCATTGCTGGTAAAAGATGAAAATGGGAACTTAGTGCCGTTGGTAGATCTTCAGGGGAAATTCAGACCCGAAATGGGAGAATTTGCCGGGAAATATGTGAAGAATGAATATTATGAGGAAGGCCAGGCACCGGAGAAATCGGTAGATGTTGAGCTTGCTATAAAGCTCAAGGAAGAAAACCGTGCCTTTAAAGTTGAAAAATATGTGCACAGCTATCCTAATTGCTGGCGTACCGATAAACCTATTCTGTATTATCCATTGGATTCCTGGTTCATTAAAGTGACCGAATTCAAGGATAGAATGTTTGAGCTGAATCAAGGAATAAATTGGAAACCAAAATCCACAGGAGAAGGCCGTTTTGGAAACTGGCTTGCCAATGCCAACGACTGGAACCTCTCGAGAAGTCGATACTGGGGAATTCCCTTACCGATTTGGAGAACCGAGGATGGAAAAGAAGAAATTATCATTGGTTCTGTAGAAGAATTGAAGCTGGAAATGGAGAAATCGGTGAAAGCCGGTTTGATGAAGGAAGAATTCTTCGCCGATTTCCAAATTGGAGATATGAGTGAAGAGAACTACGAGAAGGTAGATCTTCATAAAAATGTTGTTGATGAAATCACTTTGATTTCAGAGTCCGGAAAACCAATGAAACGCGAAGCCGATCTTATAGATGTTTGGTTTGATTCTGGTTCAATGCCTTATGCACAATGGCATTATCCTTTTGAAAATAAGGAAAAAGTTGAAGGAGGAGAAAGAAAGGCTGATTTCATAGCCGAAGGCGTTGATCAAACAAGGGGCTGGTTCTATACCCTGCACGCCATCGCCACTATGATATTTGATGATGTAGCCTATAAAAACGTGGTTTCCAACGGACTTGTTCTGGACAAAAACGGGCAGAAGATGTCTAAGCGGCTTGGAAATGCAGTAGATCCTTTCGAGACGCTTGCAGCCTTTGGGCCTGATGCAACGCGCTGGTATATGATTACTAACGCGAATCCCTGGGACAACCTGAAATTTGATATTGAAGGAATAGCTGAGGTACGCCGTAAATTCTTCGGGACACTTTATAATACCTATTCATTCTTTACGCTGTATGCCAATATCGATAATTTCGAATACGAAGAAGCCGATGTGCCATTAGAGGAAAGACCGGAGATAGATCGCTGGATACTTTCAGAATTGCATTCGCTCATTGAAAAAGTAGATAAATTTTATGCTGATTATGAGCCGACCCGTGCCACCAGGTCTATTTCAGAATTTGTACAGGAAAATCTGAGTAACTGGTTTGTGCGATTAAGTCGAAGAAGATTTTGGAAAGGCGAATATGAACAAGATAAAATATCGGCTTATCAAACTCTTTACACCTGCCTGGTTGAAGTAGCGAAATTAGCTGCACCTGTAGCGCCGTTTTTTATGGAAAGGCTTTACAAAGACTTAAACCAGAGAACACATAAAGAGAACTTTGAATCGGTACATTTGGCTGAATTTTCAAAGTTTGATGAAAAATTTGTTGATAAAATTTTAGAGCGAAAAATGGAGAAAGCTCAAACCATTTCTTCGCTGGTTTTATCACTTAGGAAAAAGGAAATGATAAAAGTACGTCAACCGCTGCAAAGGATAATGATTCCGGTGCTTGATGAGCAGCAACGTGAAGAGATTCAGGCGGTTGAAGACTTGATTAAATCTGAGGTGAACGTTAAAGAAATTCAGCTTATAGACGATGCTTCGGGAATTCTGGTAAAGCAAATTAAGCCGAATTTTAAGGTCCTTGGACCACGATTTGGAAAGGATATGAAGCTGGTTGTCAACAAGATAAACAGTCTAAATGCTGCAGATATTACCACAATAGAGCGTGAGGGCAGCATTGAGATTGAGGTTAACGAAAAAATGATTACTTTGGATGCGGAGGATGTTGAAATCACCTCACAGGATATTGAAGGCTGGTTGGTAGCAAGCAGCGGTAATATTACAGTAGCCCTGGACGTTAGTATCTCTCCTGAACTTAAAAAGGAGGGTGTGGCCCGGGAGCTGGTAAACCGAATTCAGAATCTTAGAAAGGATTCAGGTTTTGAAGTGACGGATACTATAGATGTGACCCTACAAAGTAACGGCATTGTCGAGGATGCCGTGAAAGAAAATATAAATTATATTAAGAACGAAACATTAACTGCAAACCTCGAAGTTGCAGGGGTGGTAGAAGAAGGTACAGAAGTAGCTTTTGATGACATTACCACTAAATTGTTTATTAAAAAACATTAAGCTTATGTCTGCAGAAGTTAAAGAACGGTACAACGACGCCGACCTGGCGGAATTTAAGGCTCTGATCCAAAAAAAGATCGAAAAGGCCAAAGAACAGCTAGGAATCTATGAGAATGCTTATAAAAACGATGGGAATAATGGTACCGATGATACCTCCCCAACTTTTAAAGCCTTCGAAGAAGGAAGCGAAACGATGAGTAAAGAAGCGAACTCACAGTTAGCTATCCGTCAGGAGAAATTTATACGCGATCTTAAGAATGCTTTATTGCGTATTGAGAATAAAACCTATGGGATTTGTAGGGTTACAGGCAAATTAATTGCAAAAGAACGTCTTATGCTTGTGCCTCATGCAACACTAAGCATAGAAGCCAAGAATATGCAGCGCTAATCTTTAGGATAAATAAATTATAAGACGCTCTTTTTGAATTGCTTCAAAGGGAGCGTTTTGCTTTTTTGGATGCTGAAATATTTTTCAATACTGTTTGCTTTGTTATTCAGCAGTGCTCTTTTTGGTCAGAAAGAAACACTGGAAAGCTTTGATGCGCAAAATCTGGAAGCCATCCATATTTATGCCGATGAGGTAAGTAGTATTCGTATTGAAACCAAATCGACCACAACCATCTCGATGGCCACACATTCTGAAGGAGAATATTACAACAGAATTGGTCTGGATACGAAGATGGAAAACGGAACACTCATCATAAATTCCAAATTCCCACAAGCGCTTTCCGGAGGTTTTGATAAATTAAGCGCTCATAAAGTTTTTTCTATAGATTTGAGATTGCAAATTCCGGCTGGTCTACGAGTTTATATAAAATCAGACCAGGCATCGGTATTGGCTACAGGAAAATATAGTCTTTTTGAGGCAGAACTAAATCAAGGTTTTTGTGATCTTATTGGTTTCAGCGGAAATGGCCGGGTGCAGACCATTATGGGAGATATTCATTTTGAAACGCAGGATACCCGAATTGAAGCAGAGACCCGGAATGGGAAACTACAGAAATCTTTGCCGCAAGCCGGTAAGAGCTTGCTAAAGCTGTCTTCGGTGAATGGTGATATAAGCCTGTATAAAACTAAATAATAATCGTATTTTTGCTGCGTTTAATGCAAAATCTATCCATGTCCTTAAAAAAAGCCGGAATAATCATTTTCCTGATCCTAATTATCGATCAGGTTTCCAAATTTTATATCAAAACGAATTTTGCCCTTGGCGATGAAATTTACGTTTTCGAGTGGTTCAGAATTCTTTTTGTTGAGAATGAAGGCATGGCTTGGGGAGCCAAAATTCCAGGTTCTTATGGAAAATTAGCACTTACTCTTTTCAGGTTGGTTGCAATTGTTGGGATTGGATACTGGCTTTGGGATTCGGTAAGGAAGAATAGTTCGAGGATACTTATTGTCTCTGTTGCGTTAATCTTTGCCGGAGCCATGGGCAATATTATTGATTCGGTTTTCTACGGAATTATTTTTAACGACAGTTACGGGCAAATAGCGAGCTTCTTACCTGAAAGCGGTGGATATGGCACATTATTTCACGGAAAAGTAGTAGATATGCTTTATTTCCCGTTATGGCAAGGTTATCTTCCGGATTGGATTCCGTTTTGGGGTGGAGATTATTTCACCTTTTTTGATCCTGTTTTCAATATAGCCGATACATCCATAAGTACAGGCGTTGCCCTTTTGCTTCTTTTTAATAAAAAAGCTTTTCCACCGGAAGAAGAAACTTCAAAAAAAAACTAACTAAGCAGCGTTATTCTTTTCAAAGATTTTTTCAAACTTTTTAAGTTCAATTGGTTTGATAAGGTAATCGGTAACCATATTGAAGGATTTTGCTCTCTCCAGATCCCGGGGATCAATTGAAGAACTCACTACATAAAGGGTTATCTTCTTGTCGAAATTGTTCTTAATCTTAATGAATTCACTTAAGAATTCCCAGCCATCCATCACCGGCATATTGAGATCGAGGAAGATGATATCGGGTAATTTATCTTCACTCATATTCTCCATTATTAATTTGAAATAATCCAGTGCTTCTTTCCCGTTTTTGAAGATCAACAGATTTTCTGAAAGCTTCTTGATCTCAATAATTTTTTTTACAAGGTTAACGTATATCTTATCATCATCAATAATACACGCTAATTCTACTTTTTGCCCCATGAGAATTAGTTTAAAATTTAATCTTAAATGTGGTGCCTACATCTACGGTGCTGGTTACCGAAATTGAGCCTCCCAATGTCTCCACCTGATTTTTGGTGATAAACAGGCCAATTCCTTTTGCTTCCGGATTGTTGTGGAATGTTTTGTACATTCCAAACATCTTGTCGCCGTATTGATCCAGGTCTATGCCCATCCCGTTATCGCTAATCTCAAGAAACTCTTTCTCGTTCTCAACATAGGTCTGAATATAAATCACCGGTTTCCTACCCGGATGTTTATATTTTATGGCATTTGTGATTAAATTTAGTAAAATACTTTCAAGATATTCAGGGATATGGCTAATTTCTTCAAGGGCATGAAATTCAGCTACGATTTTTGCATTTTCCCGATTAATCAGAGAAGAAGTTGAAGCCATTACCCCACTTAATGCATCTTCAAATTTTATAATTCGCCGGTTTTTTCTTAACAGACTTTGTTTATTTACTATTTCATTTAAATGATTAATCGCCGAATCGAGATTTTCGGCGATATCTTCCACATTGGGTAATAATTCAAGTTTGTCGTTATTGGATTTTGCCTCCTTAAGCAATTCTACAATCAAACTTAGGTTGCTGCTATGTGAGCGCAAATGATGAGAGACTATATGCGCGAAATTGAAAAGCCGGGAATTCTGCGAGGCAATAATATCCAGCGAATTCTGAAGGTTTATTTCGTTGGTCTTATTCTCATGGATATCCTGATAGACTCCGCGAATTCCAACAATTTCCTGCTCTTCATTATAAACCGGTTTTCCGGTGGCGCGCACCCAGAATTCCTTATTATGAAGGCTTAGCATCTTAAGCTCTGTTTTAAACGGGATACCGTATTTTTCGCACTTTTCGAAGGCAGATAAAACCCGCTGATGATGCTCTGGGGCATAGAACTTTAAGCGATCTTCATAGGCCGGCTGAAAGTCTATTGGGCAGTTTACAATCTTTTTGGTGACATTGTCCCAGTAAATATTCTTATGTAAAATGTCTACGTACCAACCGCCTGTTGAAGTCATTTCGGCAGTTTCGTGATAGTAGAAAAAGTTTTCTTCAATGGTGTATTGGTCACGCTTGGTTTGGTGAATATTCACAAATAAAAGCACGGCAGTTTCGCGGTTGCTTTTGTCTTTGTTTTTAAGGTTTCGGCATTCAAACCAGCGGTGTTTTCCGTTATGAAGTTTCAGCTTTAATTCCAGGCTAAAGGGTTCATTCTCTGTGGTTAGCTTATCGAAATGCAGCCTGAAATCGTAGCGATAATCGGGGTGAAGTATTTCCTTCAGAAAATATTCAAAGGGATCGGTAGACTCGGGCTGCCCTACTAAAGCATTAAAGTGATCAGACCAGGTTATTTTTTTGCTGAAGAGGTTAATCTTCCAGTAGGCAATATCAAAATCTTCAAGTATACTGTTTAATTGAAGGTCATTTAGCATCTGGCCGTTTAATTTATCTAAAAGTAATAGAATGTTCTTTTATTAACAAATAAATGCCTAGTTTTTAAATTGGTACACCTCGTTGGGGGTTACGCAATAATCCAGTGCCACATCAGTATGATAAATCTCTTTGATCTCCTCTTCAGCTTCAAAAAAAGATAAACCTATTTTAATCACATCAGGTTTGCAGGAGTCCAGGAACCGGTCGTAATAACCTTTCCCATAACCAATGCGGTTTCCGGCTTTATCGAAAGCCAGCAAAGGAATAAAAACCAGATCCAGTTTCTCAGGAGAAATTTCAATTCCACCTTCAGGTTCAGGGATGTCCCAGCGATTTTTGATAATTTTGGTGGTATCGGTTAGTAGAAAGTGGTTTAGGCGGTGATTTTTAATATCGGTTTTTGAAACCACTACATTTTTATCTTTCCCCTGGAGAATGTGGAGCACATATTCAGTATTAACCTCTTTTTGTTCCGCGATACTCAAAAATAAATGATAGAAATCGAGATGCCAGATTTCAAGTTTCAGCAGATTATTGGCGATTTTCAGGCTCAACTCTTCAATCTCTTCTTCGGAAAGCTTTATGCGAAGTTCTTTGTATTTTCTGCGGAGATCACTTTTATTCATTTTCTTTTTGTGGTAGAGAAATATGGAAAATAGCATCGCCCTGATAGACGATAGGTGATTCGTTTACATTGATAATGTACCCGGTATTTGCCGCTTTTATTTTATGTCTGAATTTTCCATAGGGATCGGTAATAGTGCCAACGTACTCGCCTTTTTCCACGTGTTTTCCGCACGGAATCTTTACGTGAAGGAGGCCACTGTATTTCGCCCGCATCCAGAAACTATTTTCGATAAGGACCGTTTGCGTAACCGCATCGGGATATTCAAATTTCGGATTCAGCATCTCCAGGTGGCTGAGCATGCGCATAGTGCCTTCCACACCGTGCCTGGCGATCTCTTTGTCACTGGATTTGGATTTTCCGCCTTCATATAACAAAACCGGAATCCCCAGTTTTGAACAAGTTTCTCTAAAGGATTTAGTAATGGTTTTAGACTCCATCGTGAAGGGAGCATTAAAGATGCGGCTGTATTTCACACTGAGGTCATCCCCCTGTTTTACCCTTATTTGCGGAGCATTAAACCGGCTTGCACCCCCGGTATGAAAGTCGAGACAAAAATTGGCGACCGGAAGAATTTTTTTAACGAACTGGTAAGCAAACCTGCTGGCCAGGGAACCATGTTTGGTGCCGGGAAACATCCGGTTAAGGTCTCGGCCGTCTGGAAATTCTCGACTTAGATTAAGAAACCCAAAAATATTGACCACAGGAATGCAGATAATAGTCCCTTTTTGGGGTTTATTGATGCCTTTGGAAATTATTTGTCTAACTACTTCAATCCCGTTTATTTCATCTCCGTGAATTCCAGCGGTTAGCAACACCACCGGTCCGGGTTTTTTGGCGCGTTCAATGATCACAGGTACATCTACCGAATTGGTAGTGTATAATTTAGCCATATTGAAATTGATCGTGGCGCTTTTTCCGGGTAAAACTTTTTCACCCAGAATCTCCAGAACATTATCCTCGGTTATTTTCGGCATAAATTATACATTCCTTTCAATGAATCGAATAATAGATTTTGCTATGTCCTTGCCCGTGGCTTCTTCAATGCCTTCCAGACCCGGCGAAGAATTTACTTCAAGTATTAAAGGACCACGTGCACTTTGAAGCATATCTACCCCTGCTACTCCAAGGCTCATCGCCCTGGCGGCTTTAATGGCGGCATTTTCCTCTTCATCGCTAAGCTGAATAATAGATGCTGAACCACCCCGGTGAAGGTTAGAACGAAATTCTCCTTCTTTTCCCTGGCGTTTCATGGCGCCCACAACGTGACCATCTACCACAAATGCCCTAATATCGGCACCTCCGGCTTCTTTGATAAATTCCTGCACGATTACCCTGGCCTGCAACCCGTTAAAAGCTTCAATAACCGATTCGGCGGCGTTTTTGGTTTCAGCCAGTACCACTCCTAAGCCCTGAGTTCCCTCAAGTAATTTGATAATTAAAGGCGCACCACCAACGTGGTCTATAACTTCTGATACGTCTCTGGAATAATTGGTGAAGACCGTTTTTGGAAGTCCGAGTCTGGCTCGAGAAAGCACCTGTAAACTTCTTAGTTTATCTCGGCTTCTCACCAGCGCCTGAGATTCTGTAGTGGTAAAAACACCCATCATCTCGAACTGTCGTACCACGGCGGTTCCGTAAAAAGTAACGGAAGCTCCAATTCGTGGGATAACCGCATCGGTACCTTCAATGGCTTTTCCTCTATAGTAAATCGATGGTTTACGTTTTTCGATCACCAGATCACACTTTAGGGGATCAATAACTTCCACTTCATGATGCCTCTTTTTTGCGGCCTCAACGAGTCTTTGGGTTGAATATAAATGGCTATTCCTGGATAGGATTCTTATTTTCATTTTGCTTTAGATTGAAAGAAACGTCAGTGAATTCAGTGTCTACAATAAATTTTTTAGTAAGGAATTTTCGTCCAATTAGAACTGGAAACCGCATTTCCTGACGGGATGACAAAGAAAGCGAAATTTTGTACACTTTATTAAAAATTTTAATGGTAGACTCTACCTGATATCTTTTTTGAATAATTCCGTTACTGCTGCGTACAAAGACGATATCATAGTCTTTAAAAGTAAACTCTTTTCCGTTGTAAAGTGGATGTTCTTCATCCAGAAAAGTACACAGCAATAAATCATTTTCTTCCCTTATATTTTCGCAATGTATTGATGAGGTATATGCACCCGTGTCAACTTTTATAGCAATATCATTAAGGTGAAGCGCAGGAAAATCTGCTTTGTCAAATCGTCCTATTACGGTTTTCTCCATACTGCAAGATAGTAAAAAGGCAAAGTTTCTTTCTTAAGGAAGTGGGAAAATAATTTGGGAAAAATTGTCCAGCTGAAATTCTCCTCTCAAAAACACCTAACTATTTAAGAAGGTCATTTTGGATATAAACGTAACTTTTAGACGGACTTTGGAAGGGATCCTTTTCAAAATTTTCCTGTGCAATGATTAGATGTTCAAAATCTGAAGTTTGAGTATAATCCATTAAATCTTTGTAATTTATAGAACCGGCACCAATTTGGGTATTTAAGGTTTCATCAGCTCGCATCATATCCGTGATATGGCAAAGTTTGAATCTGTCGGGGTGTTTTTTAAACAGTCTTACGGGTTCAATTCCTGTTCTTATTATTCAATATATATCAAGTTAAAAATCAATTAGATCCTTATCTATTTCAGTAAAAAATATCCCCATTCCATTCTGGCCATTGATATCCTTAAACTCAAAAGCATGATTATGATAGGCTAGTTTCTTCTCTTGTTCCATGCACATTTCTCCTATTTCAGTTTTCTCAGTAAATTACTTATATCCGTCTATAGATTTGTGTAGAGGACCGGGTATACTGGGAAGTATGAAATATTTCTGGTCCATAGCATTTGCCGCAGCCTTAATCAGAGAGCATTTGCTTAAACTTCAGGGCCTCATATCCCCAAAAAAGATACTTTCCTGAATGTCCATAGGTTTCAATTTCTTTAATTTTCACCTAGAAATCTTCGATATTATTTTCTTCTAATCTTCCTTATTTAGCAAATTGATAAGGGAATAAAATTGAATTCCTATAGCTTTATTTTGCTCAAGGGGCCATTAAAAAAGAGGGGCCCAATGTAGTTACAGCTGCAGCTAATTCTGCTTGTTTTAAAAAAGTCCTTTTTGGAAATATAATTAGATAATTTGGAATATTTGAAATAAAAAAATTAGCTATTTCAACTGAAGTTATGTAAAAAAATTAGTAATCAATAATTTTTTTTTAAAAAGTTTATATATTGAAGACTTAAATTTTAACCTGAAATTAAGATATGGATAAGGCAAAAAATCCAAATGAGACTAAGCATTTTGATGCTATAGTAATCGGTACCGGGATAACGGGAGGATGGGCTGCAAAAGAACTCACTGAGGGAGGATTAAAAACTCTTGTACTGGAGCGAGGACGAATGGTAGAACATATAAAGGATTACCCTACGATGAATGATGATCCATGGGATTATAAATTCAAAGGGCAGGTTACCAGGGAAGAGCTTAAAAGGCAGGAGAAACAGGCCAGAACAGGATATACTATTAATGATGCCAGTAAGCATTGGTTTGTAGACGATATTGAACATCCTTATAATGAGAAAAAGCGATTTGACTGGATTAGAGGTTACCATGTTGGAGGTAAATCCCTAATGTGGGCCCGGATGTCTTTCAGGTGGAGTGATTTGGATTTTGAAGCCAATAAAAAGGACGGTTTCGGGGTAGATTGGCCCATACGCTATAAAGATCTCGAAACCTGGTATGAGAAGGTAGAAAAGTATATTGGAATAAGCGGAAAAGCTGAGGGGCTCCCACAACTTCCCGATAGTATTTTCACTCCGGAAATGCCTTTAAATTGTGTAGAAGAGGAACTTAGAGAAGGGGTTGCCGCAAACTTTAATGACCGCAAGATCATCCATTCCCGTGTTGCTAACTTAACCGATCCTGATGGGCGTGAAGGGAGAGCAAATTGCCAATTCCGAAATCGTTGTATTAGAGGTTGTCCTTATGGGGCGTATTTTAGTAGCAATTCCTCAACACTTCCTGCGGCTGAACGTACTGGAAATATGACCCTACGCCCCAATTCAATTGTTCACGAGATTATTTATGATGAAGGCCAAGGTAAAGCTGTTGGTGTAAAAGTTATTGATGCGGAAACAAAAGAAAGTCTGGAGTTTTATAGTGATATAATCTTCTGCTGTGCCGGTGCCATTCCTACTACCTCTATTTTAATGCAGTCTAAATCGGATAGATTTCCTAACGGCCTCGGCAATGACAGCGGAGAGCTGGGACATAATCTTATGGACCATCATTTCAAAGTTGGAGCTACCGGGAAATCTGATAATCATTTGGAAGACTATTATAAAGGAAGAAAACCCGCCGGCTTTTTTGTGCCTAGATTTAGGAATATTGATGAGAAAAGCAAAAGAAGTGATTTTGTTCGAGGCTATGGAATGCAGGGTGGTGCAAGCAGATCTGACTGGACAAAGGCAATAGGGGAGCTTCAGTATGGGGAAGAACTCAAAAAAGCAATTGTGGAACCTGGCGAATGGCAGATTGGAATAAATTGTTTTGGAGAGTGTTTGCCCTATCATGAAAATAAGATGTCACTTAATTATGATAAGCTTGACGAATGGGGGTTGCCAACAATTACATTTGATTGTGAATACAAGGAAAATGAAATGGCAATGCGAAAGGATGCAAAACAGGAAGCAATTACAATGCTTGAAAAAGCAGGTTTTAAAGATGTAAAGGGGTACGAAGAGCCTTGTTTCCCTGGTAATGGAATTCACGAAATGGGAACGGCTAGAATGGGCCGGGATCCTAAAACTTCTGTATTGAACGAAAATAATCAAGTTCATACGGTACCTAATGTATATGTTACTGATGGGTCTTGTATGGCGTCCTCAGCTTCCCAAAACCCATCCTTAACCTATATGGCGATAACTGCCCGTGCTGCAAATCATGCAGTAGCTGAATTCAAAAAACACAAATCTTAAGTGAAAAAACCAACTATAGCAACACTGATGGGAGTTATAATGCTATCATAATGTAATTTATTAAATAAGTATTTAAACATATTTAAATTTTTAATGATGATTTTTTGTCAATTGTGTAAAAAAGTACTTACTTCGTTTTTATTAACGAAGGATTAAGAATATTAATTAACTAGCTTTGAATATCAACTTTAAATGTTAAAAGTATGAGAAACCCCTTAATTGTGTTATTCGTATTTGTATTTTTTCAAATACCCATTTTTGCCCAGGATGATGTTATCATTGAGGGTGTAGTCACCGACGCTAAAAATGGAATGCCCGTCCCCAGTGCCAATGTTATTGAAAAAGGAACCTCTAATGGGGTTTTGACCAATTTCGATGGAGAATTTAATATTTCGGTTCCTGTTGGAGCTATTCTGGAGTTTAGCTTCATTGGATATGCAACGGTAGAAGTTGAAATTGAAGGACCCGAACCACTGAATATTACTCTTGAACCTGAAGCTTCTGCCTTATCTGAAGTAGTGGTTGTAGGTTATGGCACCCAACGTAAGACCGATCTTACAGGTGCAGTTTCTGTTGTGGATATGGAATCAGCTAAAAGACAGCCTTCCCCTCAGGTAACCGAACAATTGCAGGGCCAGGCTTCTGGTGTAACGGTAGCCAGTTCTGGCCAACCGGGTGAGCCGCCTCAGGTGCGAATCAGGGGTATTAACACCTTTGGGAGCAGTAATCCTTTATACGTTGTAGATGGAGTGCCAACACAAGACATAAACCATCTTAATCCAAATGATATTGAAAACATGCAAGTGCTAAAAGATGCGGCATCTGCCTCAATCTATGGTGCACGTGCAGCAAACGGGGTGATAATTATTTCTACCAGATCAGGAAAAGGAGAATTGAAAGTAAACTATAATGGATATTACGGTACACAACGGGTCCCTTCAGGAAATGTTTATGATATAGCTTCTCCTCAGGATCATGCAGAATTAAGATGGAGGGCTATGCAAAATTCTAACCCGGGTGAGCCAATTACCGACAGACAATACGGAGATGGAGCCTCACCTACATTACCTTATTATATTTTACCGGGTGGAGCCGGTGAGGGTGAGGTAGATGAATCAGCCTATTATGTAGATCCTAATTATACCGACGGAAGTGCAGTAGGCGGTTTTAATCAAATCATTAGAGCCAACCAGGAAGGGACCAATTGGTTTCAGGAAATCTTTAATCCTGCTCCAATCATGAACAACGATATTTCAGTAAGTAAGGGTGATGAGAAAGGGAATTTTCTTTTTTCTTTAAGCCATTCAGACCAAGAGGGAACGCTTAAGAATACTTATTTCGAAAGATATACTGCCAGGGTAAATAGCCAATTTAATATTTCCGATAATTTTAGAGTAGGAGAAAACCTTGCCGTTTCTGTTTCTGACGGTAACCGGGTTTCGATAATTGGTGAAAACCCTATTAACCACGCTTATCGTAGTCAGCCAATTATACCTGTTTATGATATCGCTGGTAATTTTGCCGGTACTCAGGCTCCCTCTCTTGGGAACTCTCAGAATGCCGTAGCAATCCTGGAGCGGAACAGAAACAATTTCAGCAAAACAAGCAGGATTTTCGGTAATGTATTTGCAGAACTTGATTTTCTTGAAAATTTTACGGCCCGAACAACCTTTGGAGGTAGCTATTTCAATACCAACGGCCAGGCATTTTTATACCCCACTTATGAGAATCAGGAAAATACGACAGTTAATCAACTAACTGAAAATGCTAATACAGGCTATGACTGGACCTGGTCTAATACCCTTCAGTATAGTAACAATTTTAATGATTTACATGATGTAACTGTACTTGTAGGAACTGAGGCCTTTCACAATCAATTTGAAAATGTCACGGGGGTAACCCAGGGCTTTTATTCCTTTAATCCAAATTACGTTAATTTGAGTACCGGCTCCGGGACTCAAACCAATGCAGGTTTTTATTCCGAAGATGCTCTCTTCTCTCTTTTCGGAAGATTGGATTATACATTTGATGAAAAGTACCTTCTGGGAGCTACTATTCGCCGTGATGCTACTTCCAGGTTCACTAATCCCCGCCATGGATGGTTTCCGGCCGTTAGTGCAGGGTGGAGAATTTCGCAAGAGAATTTTATGGAAGATTTGACCTGGGTTGATGAACTTAAAATAAGGGGAGGTTATGGTGTAATGGGTAACCAGAATAATGTTGATCCCGCTAATGCTTTTACTACTTATGGTAGTAGCAGAACTTCTTCTTACTATGATATTAATGGAACGAACAACTCTCTTGTAGAAGGATTCCAACGGGCCCGTATTGGTAACCCAAATGCAAGCTGGGAGAAGAATGTAAATGGGAATATAGGTTTTGATGCTGAATTGTTTGAAAGGAGGTTAATTTTATCTGCTGAATATTATCGAAAGGATGTAATTGATCTTTTATATAATCCAGAATTACCGGGAACTGCAGGGGTTTCAACCGTGCCGTTTGTAAATATCGCAGAAATGAATAACAGTGGTTTGGACCTTTCGGCTACAACTTTTGTAGATATTACCTCTGATTTTAGAATGAACGCAACCCTTACCTTTACTACATACGATAATGAGATTGTAAACATTGCTGAAGGAGTAGATTATTTCGATCAGGAAGCAAGACGTTTTGGTGGAAATTCAATTGTGAGAAATGCAGTGGGCCATTCAGTAGGTCAGTTTTTTGGCTATCAAATAGATGGTTTCTGGAACAGTCAGGATGAAGTAGATGCGGCAAATTCAGATGCCCAGGGAATTACCGGAGATCCTGATACAGAATACCAGCAGGATATAGGGGTTGGAAGGTTCCGTTATGCCGATGTGAATGGAGACGGTTTAATAAACAGTGAAGACAGGACGTTTTTGGGTAATCCAAATCCCGACTTTTCAGGAGGTTTGAATCTTGAATTTACCTATAAGAATTTTGATTTTAGTACCTTCCTTTATGGAGTCTATGGGAATGATATCTGGAACCAGGTTAAATGGTGGCATGATTTCTACAGTTCCTTTGGTGGAGCTAAAAGTAATACCGCTGTCTATAATTCATGGACTCCAGAGAACCAAAATGCCACAGCGCCCATTCAGGAAACAGGTGGTTCTTTTAGTACTGCCAATGTACCAAACTCCTATTTTGTCGAAGACGGTTCTTATTTAAGGGCTAAAAACGTCACATTGGGCTACAGTCTTCCGGAATCTTTCCTTGAGAGAATTGGTGTGGATAGGTTGAGATTGTATGTTCAGGCTTCCAACCTGTTTACGATCACTAATTATTCTGGGGTTGATCCCGAATTAACAGGAACCGCTACTGCTTTTGGAATTGATGAAGGAGCTTATCCAACACCACGGCAGTTTATAGGAGGTATTAATCTTACATTATAATTTGGTTTGAAAATTTTTAAAAATTACAAAATGAAAAAAAGAACATATTTAATAATGCTTTCGGCATTGAGCCTAAGTTTATTTTTCAGCTCTTGTACTGAAGACTTTCTGGATAAACCTGCCTACGGCTCATTAAGTGACGAAGTTTTAGCCGATGAAAAAGGAGTAAACGCTCTTTTAATTGGGGCTTATGCTTCTCTTAGTGGAACTACAGATTATGCTGCTTTGGGTGGAGGTAATCCATGGGAAGCAGCACCTTCTAACTGGATCTATGGTGACATAACGGGAGGAGATGCCCATAAAGGGAGTGATGGAGGTGACCAGGCACCGATAAATTCCATTGCTACTTATAGCGTAGATGCTAGTAACGGCTTTTTTAACACAAAGTGGAAGGCTTTATTTGAAGGTGTTACAAGAGCAAATGCTGTTCTATCTTTACTTGAACAGGTGGAAGATATTCCAGAAGATGAACGTGCTAATCTTGCCGGCCAGGCCCGTTTTCTTAGGGGACATTTTTACTTCGAGTTGAAGAAAATGTATAACATGGTGCCGTGGGTAGATGAAAATACGGAAGATACCAATGTTCCAAACGACACCGATATTTGGCCAAATATTGAAGCTGATTTTCAATACGCTTACGATAATCTTCCTTCAAGTCAGGATGAGGTTGGTAGAGCTAATAGCTGGGCGGCAGGAGCCTATTTAGGCAAAACATACTTATACCAAGAGAAATTTCCGGAAGCAAAAGAAGTTTTTACCGAGGTTATTAACTCAGGAGAGACTTCAAATGGTTTGTCTTATGATTTGGTAGAGAATTTTCACCATAATTTTAATGCAGAATTTGAAAATAATGAGGAAACTGTTTTTGCGATTCAAATGGTGGCTAATGATGGAACTAATACCATTGGAAACTCTAATGTTGCCTTAATGCTTAATTATCCTTATAACAGTCCATTTAGATGTTGCGGATTTTATCAGCCTACCCAGGACCTGGTAAATGCTTTCCGTACCGATGAATCTTCCGGCCTGCCATTTTTGGGTGATTATAATAACAATCCTGTAAAAAATGATATGGGAATTCAGTCTGATGAACCATTTACCCCAGACACCCAATCTCTGGATCCTCGCCTTGACTGGACGGTGGGACGAAGAGACCTTCCTTATCATGATTGGGGATATCATCCCGGATATGATTGGGTTAGAGAACAATCTTCTGGAGGTCCTTACGCTCCCAAAAAACATATTTACTGGCAGTATCATGCAGATGAATTTGCAGACCAGAGCTCTTGGGCACCGGGAAATGCGATCAATATTAATATTATTCGATTTGCAGATGTTTTATTAATGGCGGCCGAAGCTGAAGCCCACACAGGGAACTTTGATGTCGCATTAGGTTATGTGAACGAAGTTCGTGGAAGAATGGAGGATAATACCGAGTATTGGTTAAGAGATTATATTGATCCTTCCGATCCAATGGGTGGATTTTCAGATGATTTTGCCGCCAATTATAATATTTCCAGGTATCCTGATGGTTATTTTACATCAGAAGAGCAAGCCATGGATGCAATCATGTTTGAAAGAAGAGTGGAATTGGCCATGGAAGGTCATCGGTTTTTTGATCTTGTAAGATGGGGTGTCGCCCAAGAGGTCTTAAATGATTTTGTGGAATATGAAGGACAGATCACAACAGATGTTAGAGGTGGAAGTTTTGGTCAAAATGATATTTATTTCCCAATCCCTCAGCGACAAATAGATTTGAGTACAACTTCAGAAGGACCTGTTTTACAGCAAAATCCGGGTTATTAAAATTTGTCGCAGTTAATTAGCTTAAAAAGAGTGTTTTAAAGCACTCTTTTTAATTTTCAATTAAGTTTAACTAAACCTGGGTTTTAGCCTATCCTGAAATAATTTAATTACCATGAAAAAACAAAGACGCTCTTTTATAAAGAATCTAGGTCTTGCGGGAGCTACCGCAGCCATTATGCCTTCAGCTTTTGCCTCTGAAACGAAACAAATAAAATTCCTGGAAAGAAATACCAGGGATATATTTGGTTCTAAACCCCTGGGCCTGGCTTTAATTGGTGCCGGTGGCATGGGTGTAGCCGATGCAAAAACAGCGTTGGAACATGCAAACATTAAGATGCTTGCCGTTTGTGATTTGTATGACGGCAGACTGGAAGAATCTAAAACCCTATGGGGGGAAGATATATTTCTCACCAAAGATTATAAAGATATTCTGAAAAGAGAGGATATTGATGCAGTAATAATTGCCACTCCCGATCACTGGCATAAACAAATAAGCATTGATGCATTAAAAGCAGGTAAACACGTTTACTGCGAAAAGCCTATGGTACATACTGTAGAGGAGGGGCATGAACTGATTAACGCCTGGAAAAATTCTGGAAGGGTTTATATGGTAGGGAGCCAGGGTGTATCTTCTCTTGGAAATGAAAAAGCTAAGGAATTACTTGCCCAGGGTGCAATTGGAGATATAAATTATGCCGAAGGTTTCTGGGCAAGAAATTCACCTTTTGGAGCCTGGCAATATCCAATTCCACCAGATGCTTCCCCGCAGACTGTAGACTGGAAAAAGTTTATTGCTAATACCGAAAAACGTCCCTTCGATGCAAAAAGGTTCTTCCGGTGGAGGAATTATCTTGATTATGGCACCGGTATGTCTGGAGATTTATTTGTTCACCTTTTTTCCAGCCTCCATTTCATAACCAATTCACTAGGACCGAATAAGGTATCAGCTACAGGAGGCCTGCGTTACTGGAAAGATGGACGGGAAGTCCCAGATGTGTTATTGGGAATGTTTGATTATCCAGACTCGGAACAACATCCCGGTTTTAACCTTTCCCTACGCTGTAATTTTGTGGACGGCACTAGCGGGAGTACTTATCTGAAGATTGTCGGAAGTAAAGGTGCTATGGAAGTTACCTGGGACGATGTAATGCTAAAACAAAATGTCGTTGCAGATTCAAATGATCCTTTCATGGAGGAGAAGGGCAGAGAACAGAGTCAAACCCGGAGTGACAGGAAAAAGATCTTACCACCCTCAGAAACCTTTTACCAGGTTGAAAAAGGGTATAAAGGAGCTCATTACGATCATTTTGCTAATTTTTTTCATGCCATAAGGACTAACGGGCAGGTATTAGAGGATCCAGTATTTGGATTTAGGGCAGCTGCTCCAGCCTTGCTTTGTAATGAAAGCTACAGGCAAAACAAATTTATAGGTTGGGACCCCGAGAAGATGAAAGTGATTTAATACTATAAAAATACTGTAGATGAAAAAAATAATCCTCGGAAGCTTTTTATTAGCCTTATTAATTTCTGCTGTTCCCTTTGAAAATCATACATCGCGAAATTTGGATCCTACTGAAAGGGATTTCGGAATTTTTGAGAATGAGGTCACTATCGGGGATCAAGCTTCTATTGGAGAGCTGGAGTACAATCCAAATCAGCAGGAATATTCGTTCTTATCTTCTGGAGATCTAAAATTTGGGGATTCTAATCCCATCCACTATCTATATAAATCCATACAAGGAGATTTTATCCTTAGAGCCCATTTAAGCTTTGAAGGAGATGCCCGTTCCGAATCGAATGCCGGATGGATAATTCGCAATAATCTGAGTCCTAAATCGGCTGAAGTTATTGCACAGGTGAATTATTCAGGCGCAGCTTCTTTGGAATCCAATACAATGGAGGGTTTAAGTTCAGAGGAAATTAAAGTGCCTTTGGCGCAGGCAAATGTGCTCCAATTAGAGAGAAGGGGAGATGTTTATTACTTTTCTTTAGCAAAATTTGGGGAAGCTTTTACAACAGTAAAAATTGAAAATGAAAACCTGAAAAATGAGGTCTTCGCGGGACTTTTCTTTGATCCGGGAAATGACGGATCGAGTGGAAAAGTTAATGTAAATAATGTTAGGATTATAAAGCCGGCCGGGCCAGATTTTGAGCAGTATCAGGAATATCTGGGTAGTAATTTAGAGATTTTGAATGTGGAAACCGGGAAGCGGAAAATCTTGTATACCTCGGCTCATTCCATTCAGGCTCCTAACTGGGTAAACAAGGATAAGGACCTGGTCTATAATTCAAATGGTTACTTATACCGGTATGATTTAAACTCTGAAAGAGTGGAGCAAATTGAAACGGGATTTGCTATCAACAATAACAATGATCACGTTTTTTCTTTTGATGAAAGTATTTTAGGGATAAGTCATCATAACCAGGAAGATGGAGGGGTGTCATCCCTCTATATTATGGATCCTGCTGGAGATACACTTCCGCAGAAAATCACAAAAGATGGCGTAGGAGCCTCTTATTTGCACGGGATTTCCCCAGACAACAAAACCCTTCTTTTTACCGGAGATCGTAAGGGGAAAATGGATATCTACAGCATTGATATTGAAACAAAAAAAGAAATTCAGTTAACAGATACTGATTATTTGGACGATGGCTCAGAGTATTCACCAGACGGCGAATATATTTATTTTAATTCTAACCGTAATGGAAAGATGCATCTGTGGAGGATGAAACCCGATGGGAGTGAGCAAGAACAATTGACCTTTGATCCTAAGCATAATGATTGGTTTCCGCATATTTCTCCCGATGGCAAATGGATCGCATTCATCTCTTTCCCTCCGGAAATCGACTCCGGAGACCATCCGTTCTACAAGCATTGCCTATTAAGGCTAATGCCGGTAGATGGTGGTGAGCCTAAAGTTATAGCCTACATATATGGCGGGCAGGGAACAATTAATGTCCCTAGCTGGTCCAGTGACAGCAAGCATATTTCTTTTGTTACGAATACCGCATGTTATTAAAACTTACTAAAACCCTAAATAATTAATTATGAAAAAATTAATCCTAAGTGTCTTTACGGTTACCGCTTTGATGGCCTGTAAAAATTCTTCTGAAAATTCAGAAAATGAATCGGAAGTAAAAACAGAAGAAAAGAATGAACAAACAAGTCAGGACGGGGATTGGCAATATCTCTTTGACGGCGAAAATGCTGATGGCTGGCGTGCATACAATGGGGAAGAAGGAGAAGGTCTTCCTGAGGGCTGGATTATTGAAGATAGCACATTGAAGTCTCTTGGCCAGGGCGGCGATATTGGGGGAGATATAGTTTATGAGGGGGAAGAATTTGGAGAATTTGAACTTTATCTTGAATGGAAGATTTCTCCTGAAGGAAATAGCGGTGTTTTTTATCATGTGATAGAGGATGAAAAATATGATGCGCCTTACTTTGCCGCCCCGGAATACCAGATTATAGATCAACTTGGTTTTCCCCAGGAACTGGAGTCATGGCAATCTATTGGAGGAGATTATGGAATGTATGATCCTGAATATACTGAAGATGATCTAAAAGAGATTGGAGAATGGAATTCCAGCAGAATCAAATTCACCAACGAGAAAGTCACCTATTGGTTAAATGGTAAGAAAACTCTTGAATTTGAACCCTGGTCTGAAGATTGGCAGAAAAGAAAGGAAGAAGGAAAGTGGAAAGATTTTCCGGATTATGGAAAAGCAAAATCCGGCTTAATAGGCCTGCAGGACCATGGAAGTTTTACATGGTTTAGAAATATAAAAATCAAAAATCTTTAAAAGATGAAGAATACAAGCATTTTATTGGCTCTTCTGTTTGTAGTCTTAGTTGGCTGTAAATCGGAATCCCAGCTTTTTAATGGAAAAGACCTTGATGGATGGCAAATATACGGTACCGAAAAATGGTATGTTGAAGATGGTTTACTAGTTGCCGAAAGCGGCCCGGACGCCGAATACGGATACCTGGCAACTGATAAAGAATATAAAGACTTTGAATTGGACGTGGAGTTCCTCCAGGAAGCTGATGGTAACAGTGGAGTTTTTTTCCGCTCTGATATTGAAGGCACAAAAATTTCAGGCTGGCAGGTTGAGGTGGCACCACCAGATTTACATACAGGCGGTGTTTATGAATCCTACGGGAGAGGCTGGCTTATTAAACCCGAGGCTAACAAGGAAACTGTTCTGAATTACGGAGATTGGAATAAAATGAAAATAAGAGTCGAAGGTGATAAGGTTCAAACCTGGCTCAATGGAGAGAAAATGGTTGATTTTTCCGATGAGAAAATTGGTGTGGCCAACGGAAAGATAGCGCTACAGATCCATGATGGTGGTGGTATAAAGGTCTTTTGGAAAAATATAAAGTTACAGGAATTATAAAATAAGTAAATTATAGTTCAAAGACTATATCGGTGATAAAGTAATCGTTAGTTTGGTCGGAAGCGCCTGTGTAAAAGCAGGCGCTTTTTTATATTTTCTAATCCTCAGGATCCTCATCCGGGAGCTCATCAGGTAGGTGAATTTTGATACGGAAAATCCAGATGATTACAGGTAATTATATATAAGCAGAATTAAAATCCTCACATATTCTGGAATAATTTCGGACTCTTATTTTTGTTAGCGAGGCAAATACCTCCAGTATTTTTTCAGATAAAGCGGCTTCCGAAAATTGGAAAGGAGCCGCGTAATCACAAAATAAACCTCCTTTAATAGAACTTTAACGAAGCTGGAAGCATCCCCAATACCATGTGTAAAACTTAAAAAACTCTACCTTTGGGGCAATGGAAACACCTGCTTTAGATCTTCAGCTAAAAACCCTGCCTAATAATCCCGGAGTTTATCAGTATTTTGATAAAAACGGGAGAATACTCTATGTAGGGAAAGCTAAAAATTTAAAGAAACGAGTCTCTTCTTATTTCACCAAACGGCATGACAGTCATAGGATTGGAGTGATGGTGAAGAAGATTCACGAGATAAGGCATATTGTAGTTGCTTCTGAGACCGATGCACTTTTGCTGGAAAATAATCTTATCAAAAAACATCAGCCGCGCTTTAATGTGATGCTGAAGGACGATAAAACTTACCCCTGGATCTGCATAAAAAATGAACGTTTCCCACGGGTATTCCCAACCCGGAAACTCATAAAAGACGGAAGCGAATATTATGGGCCTTTTACGAGTTTTAAAACGGTGAATACATTGCTGGATCTCATAAAAGGGCTTTACAAATTACGCACCTGTAATTATGATCTCGCCGAAGATAAAATAAGAGCAGGAAAGTATAAAGTATGTCTTGAATACCACCTGGGAAATTGTAAAGGTCCTTGTGAAGGAAAACAAGCCGAGGAAGAATACAATAAAAATATAGAAGCCATACGCCAGATCCTAAAAGGGAATTTTAAAGATTCTCTTCAAAGGTTCAGGGAGCAAATGAAAGAGCACGCTGAAAGAATGGAATTTGAAGATGCGCAACGGATAAAAAATAAAATAGATGTGTTGGAGAACTACCAGTCTAAATCTACCGTTGTGAATCCCAAAATAAGCAATGTGGATGTCTTCTCCATTGTTAGTGATGAAGGTTACGGATATGTAAATTTCCTTCAGCTTTCCCATGGCGCGATTATCAGAAGTCATACCATTGAGATGAAGAAAAAACTGGA
>DATISX010000091.1:0-3666 GCA_035468275.1 Salegentibacter sp. | reverse complement strand
CTCTTCGGCTTCATAGGTCATCACGTGCTTTACCTCAATATTTTCGGGAAAAGCATTGGCCGAAGTGATATAGGAGCGGGATTGATCCAGCTTTTTCACTTTGTAGCGCTTCCGTAGTTCGGGCGAAACACCGTTGATGGCTGTTACCTCTTCCTTAAAAAGATCGCTCACCTCAATTACTACGGAAGTTTTATCGTCGTTATAAGCTGCGATCTTTGAGCTGAACAGGATAGGAAAGAAATTATTCGCAGCGACAGATTGGTAAATAGGCGAATCTTCCTCGCTCTCATTTTCGAAGCTAATCACCTTCATGTCGATGTGATTGTCTCTTTTTTCCCAACGAACCACCTGCTCGTTGGCTTTGGAACCCGCATTAACATAGCCGCCGCCAAAACCTGCAGGCACTCCGGCAATCCGGCTCACTAACAACATGTCTTTCTCCAGCATTTCAAGTGGAATTTCGAAATAAAGCTTATCTCCTACAAAATGAGTGGTAAAGAGGCCTTCGTCGCTAGTGGCTTCAGAAGTGATCACCTCGTTGTAAGGCTTGATATCTTCCTGCGTCTTGTTTTGAGCTGTGTCCTCATTTGTTTGTTCCGGCACTGCCTTTTGGGTCTGGCAACTCACGCCAACCGCCAGGAGCAGTCCGTACATTGGTAATTTTTTTATCATGATTAAATGGGATTTTTAAACTCACAAGATAGAGAATGAAGTTAGAATTACGAAATTAGAATATAAAGGAACTTTGAAGGTCAACGTATAAGGTGGAACATAAATGGTGAAGGGTTTTCTTTTTCCGGTTTACCCCAACCCTATAGGGAGCCGGAAAAAGTATTGCAAAAGCCGTCTATTCGATTTATTGGTTCCCCCGATACAAATATGTTTGGCTATCACAGATTTATTCGAACTGATGGGGTTTTAAAAATTTAATACCTCCCCAGAATTTTTCTAATTTCTGTTTTATAGATCTGCGTATCCAAAAAATTATTATGGCCCAGTCCTTTTAGGGTGATAAGGGAATCCTCCGCTTTAAAATGCTTCTGAATTTTCAGGGAGGAGCCGTAATAAACTATCTCATCTTTATCTCCATGCAGGACGACCACCGGCATTTTGGCTGATGCTACATATTTTCCCGTTTCTAATTTGTACCTGAGGAGGAATGACGGAAAGATCTGTAGCGGCGTCGTATTTTTTATTAGATCGGGAAGGGAGTAAGGGGGTGCCTGCAGGATCAACAGTTTCGGATCGTTTCTTGCGGCCAGTCTTGCAGCCATTCCCGAGCCTATGGAATGTCCTAGCATGACGATCTGGTTTTCAGGATATTCTTCTTTTATTTTGTCATAGAGCGTCTGCATATCTTCATGCAGCTGTAACTCACTTTTTATAGTGCTTTCGCTTTTTCCGTAGCCACGGTAATCAGGGATGAAAACATCATATTTAAGAGCTTTAAAGGTTTCCGCCACGCTGCCCCAGCCTTCCAGGGAACCGGCATTTCCGTGGAGATAAAAGATAAGGCCTTTGGGATCTTCCGCCCGGAATAACAAGGCGTGAAGTTTCTTGCCGTCCTGCATTTCTAGGTAGCGTTCTTCGACATTTTCGTATTGCTTAAAACTGTAATCTTTGGGCAACGTTTGCGGTAAAAAGATCATTTTCTCCTGTAAAAAGTAGCCTAAAATGCAGATAAGCAGATACAGAATTAATATGATAGAAAAGAAAGTGACCACTTGTGATTTCATTTTTTAACTACAGACTGAAGTAAAAGATAAAGAATTTAAAAATAGAAAGTCAACAGTCGGCATATTTCCCTCAGGAAAAGACTTCAAACTTTGAGCTTAAAGAGATGAAAAATAAAATATATTGGTACTAGGTTGTAAAACCTCATACAGTTGGATTTTCTCCCAGCTTCTTTTTTGTTTTCTTTTCTTTAGCGGTCATCTTTTTGAGAATAGTAGAGAGTATCAGGCTAAAAAGGACGAAGCCTATAAAAATAATGAATCCCGGTTGCAAAGATGTTTTATTGGTGGAAATACTTACCAGGGATTCAGTCTCCATATTCAGATTTGAGAGCTGGTTATCCAGGATTCCCTGGAAACCTATATAGGCCATGAAGATGGCGATAACATACACATCTGCCATGCTCCATTTTCCCGATTTAAATGCAAAGAACTTCAGAAGCTTGTTCTTCCGCAGCTTTTCGTTTGCTGCCAGGTAGATTTGCGTGGAAATCAGTTTAGAAAGGGGAAAAACAATACTGAAGACAAGGATGAGGATCCCTACGATAAATGAATCCACCTTTCCGGTTTCGAATAAAATACCGATTACCTGCAGGATACTTTTTGTTTGAAAGAAAATCACCTGATCACTAAAGCTTATCTGCTCGCCAATAAGCAGGAAATTCACTTGCTGAAAACGCGCATCTATTTCTATCATTGGTGCTGTTATTCCGGCAAAAAGCAGCACTAATGAAAACAAAACCGAAATGATAAAAAGAGGTATATGCAGTGGTTTCTGATTTCTTGATAACCACCACAGAAGGAGAAAAGGCAGGATTATCCCCAAAAGCGTATAAGTATGGGAGTAGGTTAGGGCCTCCAGTTCCCTGAGCTCTTCTGAGGTCTTTCGGTTGAAAGCTTTAAGATCTGGTACTTCGTATTTTTCAAAAAGCGCCTTAAGCCTTAAATCTGCCATCTCAGAATCGGCGTGGGTCATATCACTATATTCCTGGAGCTTGCTTTTTATCACATATTTCAGCGCCTCTTTATTCTCCGGTTGCTGGATCTCATCAACGATAGTTTGCGCAAACATGGGAACCAGGGCTCTGATTTTTTCTTCGGGCACCAGGGTTCTTACGGCAAATTTCCTCAGTTTTCCCTTTAAGGTCTTTTGTTTGAGGTTCATCAAACTATCCCCTTTATCGATCCCGGCAGTAAGAATATTTTCAACCTGAAGAACGAGGGTGTCTTCCTGTTGGGGAGTGAATTCAAATTCGTCAATACGGTTCAGAACCATATTGGTTAAATGATCCTTCCAGATATTAACCGACATTATGCCGTGGGTAATACTGTTTAGTTCGCTATAGTCTTTTTTGATTTCGGCTGCTTCCGAAGAATATTTATAAACAAGAAAGCTACTCCAGCCCGCAAGTGCAAGCAATCCACCTGCGAAGAATACAAGCAAAATACGCTGTAGAATTTTAGACATCAGATTGCGGAATTATCCCGAAATGTACTCTTTTTATTCGGATAAATGTCGTGGGGTTTGAATCACGAAATTTCGTGGGCAAGTTTTGCTGGCTAGCCCCGAATATCTTAAGTTGAGTTTACTCCCTCGCGAGGGTGGAATGGAGCAGCTGCAGTTTCCATCCTTCTTCGGTGAGAATGGCGGTAGCACTTTCCAGCCAGTTCATCTCATTTACAATTTCATCTCCCGTCTTAAATTCAGCTTTATTGTAATAGGCCACCCAGGCTATTTTACCTTCGATTTTTATATCTATGAAATCAAAGGAATGTATCCTTTTCACCTTTGTTTTGTGTGCACCCGCTTGCTCTAAATAATTTCTCATCTTTTTCATATCCCATACCTCCCCGGTTTCCAGGAGCAGGAAATCCTGGGTGCAATAGGTGTCAAGCGCCTGCGCATCCATATCAGAAAATATCTTCTGAAAGG
>DATISX010000090.1:0-2632 GCA_035468275.1 Salegentibacter sp. | reverse complement strand
TTGTTGATTCATGAAACCTACTACTATTGGGTACATCGATGGATGCATCATCCGCGTATTTACAAAATAGTGCATAAGGTGCATCACGACAGTTTAACGCCTACGCCCTGGACGGCTTTTTCCTTTCATCCCTGGGAAAGTATGCTGGAAGCGATTATCCTGCCAGTTATTCTGGTAATTATTCCGGTGAATATTTATGTGTTAGGTTTTTATTTGTTAATTATGACCCTCAGCAGCGTAATAAATCATTTGGATATTGAGATCTACCCCGAGAATTTTCAAAAGAGCTGGTTTGGAAAATTGTTTATAGGTGCAACCCATCATCATTACCATCACGCTGAATTCAATACCAATTATGGTTTGTATTTTACTTTCTGGGATAAATTAATGGGAACCGAAAGTCCAAAAATGGAAAATCCGGAAACTAAAACATAGTCTATAATTCAGGATGTATTTCTTTGTATCTGAAACAATGAATTTCGTGGTCATTTACCATTCCTGTTGCTTGCATGTGTGCATAAATTACCGTAGAACCCACAAATTTAAATCCTCGTTTTTTAAGGTCTTTGCTTAATTTATCACTGATTTCAGTGGTAGGTGGAGCTTCTTTATAATTCTCAACTTCATTCTGAATGGGTTTCTCATTTACAAAACCCCAAATGTATTTGCTGAAGCTTCCATACTCTTTCTGAATTTCCATGAAAGCCTGTGCATTGGAAACCGCTGAACGTACTTTTAGTTTATTCCGGATTATTCCCGGATTTTCAAGAAGCTCCTGAATTTTCTCTTCAGAATATTCTGCGATTTTTTCATAATCGAAATCGTCAAATGCTTTTCTGAAATTTTCTCTTTTCCGAAGAATGGTAATCCAACTTAAACCTGCCTGAAAAGTTTCCAGAATAAGGAATTCAAAGAGTGTATTATCGTCATAAACGGGAACGCCCCATTCCTCGTCGTGATAGTTTTCATACAAAGGATCTCCTTCGCACCATCCGCAGCGGTTTTTCATCATGGTTGAAATTCATAGGTTATTGTCCCGGGCTGATTTTCTCTTCCAGGCATTTGGCTAAAAACGGCATCGGCAGCATATTGCAGAGCATTCTCGGTAAGACATTGATTTGTTGTCGTCGAACTTGCGGTATTTACTGAAGTCTCCAAAACTCTTCCATTTGAATCGACCCGAATATTGATCACGACTTTCCCCGCCCTGTCACAGGTGTAAACCGGATTAGGAATATTAACAGCGTTGCGGCCTTTTAAAGAAAATGAGATAGAACTATTTCTTAAGCTACCAGATTGGGTGGAAATTTTTTCAGTTGAATTATCGCCTTGTGAAGTTTCCTTCTTTTTTGGCTGTGATTTTTGAACGTTGAATTCCCCATCAGTCGCGTCATCCACTTCCTCGGAAGTTTCTTCACTCTGTGCGCTGTTTCGCTCAAATATCTCCTCCAGTTCACGGTCAAAATTTCTTTCCCTTTCCTCCTGATTTTCATCAAAAGCTCTGTGGGTTTCACGGCTGGTAGATTTTGGAGGTTCCGGGGTTTCTTCTTCAGGCACAGGTTCTTCTTCCTCTTCTTCAGGAATGAAATTCTCGAGATCCACGATCATTTCACTTATTTGTTTCTGTTTTTGGGATAGCGTGAAATTATACAAAGCCAGTACCACCAGGGAACAGAACAGGATCGTGATTATTAGAGCCTTATGTTTATCAAAAAAAT
Source organism: Salegentibacter sp. (assembly GCA_035468275.1). Classification (GTDB taxonomy): domain Bacteria; phylum Bacteroidota; class Bacteroidia; order Flavobacteriales; family Flavobacteriaceae; genus Salegentibacter. The sequence continues at coordinate 914 of DATISX010000090.1, read as the reverse complement.
CCATTACATATAAAACTCTGCCTGAAAACTTTTATTTCAGCTTTAGTTGAATTCTTGGTTTAAATAATGCTGCTAAAGCCAAAAAGAGCTTCAGGAATTAGTTTCCCGTGAAGGTAATAAATTCTGGAAGGAGTCTATGCTAAAAGAATTTTCGACAGAATAATCTCCAATTCGGGTGCGCCTTAGGGCTGAAAGATGAGCGCCGCTTTTCAATTCTTTTCCGAAGTCATGCGCCAGGCTGCGAATGTAGGTTCCTTTGCTGCAAACTACTTTAAAATCTATCTTCGGAAACCTGGAAGCATCGATCGTGAATTCGCTAATTTCTACCGGACGGGTGTTAATTTTTACTTCTTCACCATTCCTGGCGTATTCGTAAAGTCGTTTTCCGTCTTTTTTTAATGCTGAAAAAACCGGAGGCATTTGCTCAAATTCTCCAGTAAATTTTAAAACTGCCGATTTAAGATCTTCTTCTGAAATATGATCTACGGGGAATTCCTGGTCAATTTCGGACTCAAGGTCGTAAGAAGGCGTGGTGGAACCCAATGTAAAGGTGCCTGTATATTCTTTTTCCTGCCCTTGCAATTCCTCAATTCTTTTGGTGAATTTTCCTGTGCAAATAATGAGAAGTCCGCTTGCAAGAGGATCAAGGGTTCCGGCGTGACCTACTTTTATCTTTTTTATTCCACAACTCCGTTTGATAAGCCACCGCACTTTATTCACCACCTGAAAGGAGGTCCAATCCAGAGGCTTATCGAACAAAAGGATTTGCCCTGATTTAAAATCTTCTGCTGTGAATTGTTTGGACTCCATTTAATAGGTATAATATCCGTAAACTATTGCGGCAATTCCAACTACAAAACAATAGATAGCGAAATAGGATAGCTTGCTTTTTTTAACCAATGTGATCATCCAGG
>DATISX010000089.1:0-3464 GCA_035468275.1 Salegentibacter sp. | reverse complement strand
GGTGAAGAAGATGAAGTGTCGGAAAATATGGAGGTTTCTGAAACAGAGGTAAATAAAGATGTGGAAGTTGAAGTAGTAAACTAAAGTTTCCGGTTTATAACACCAGACCTCACAGGTTTTTGAAACCTGTGAGGTCTTTTTTGTTAGCAAGAAGAATCTCCATAAACCCTTCCGTCTTAATCAGCAGTAAAATTGTCCTAATTATTATTATACAGGAGCTGATTAATCCACCTTCCCTTGAAAAAGGGAAGGAGCTTTTTTTGTTTCTTACTAGTGGGTTTGGAATTTTGATTTTGGTCCATCACCGCCTAAGCTTTGGCGGATAAATGTTTGGAATTTGGTGCCTGGTGCTTGGAAATTGGAATTTGGAATTTGGTTCCTGGTGCTTGGAATTTGGAATTTTGATTTTGGCCCACCTCCGCTCAAGCCTCGGCGGGTAAATGCCTGGTAATGGGCGCCTGGAAATTAATCCAGAAAGATTATTTTTTAGGCAGATATAATTTCATATTGCCAATTTCCAATTCATCCAGATGGCCCATTTTATTTTCATCTTCCGTGAGCAGGTGCATATGTAAAAAGGAATCGTGATGCGTAAATACCGCCTTATGTTCTGTGGAAAAGAAGCCTATGATAGTTGCATTTTCATTTTTCAGGTAGTAATTGATCTGGCCCTGGTGAGCTTCATCGGGTGATGATACCGTGGATCCCTCCGGCAGATTAACAATATGAATATCGGCTTGTGCCACCTTCCCCGTTAATTTAAAAGCGAATGGGCGCTTAAAGTCGGTAGTTTTTTCATCTATAAATTTTTCCAGCTCGGGAATAGATTTTACCGACTCCGGTAAGTTCGATTCTTCCCAATCAGTAACATGGGCATAGACGAAGAAGGGTGCAGTAACATCCATGGTTTTTTGAACGCTCATAGTAGAATCTGAAGTTACTTTGGAGAGATAGGTTTTCCCTTCAATAATAAGCAATTCCCCGGTTAGAAAACTTTCCGGCCCCAGGCCATACAATCCTTTTTTATCTGAGATCGTGTCCAGGTCTATACTACTTTCAAGTGCCCCGTTCCACATAACATTTTTCATCGCTCCAACCACTTTTACATCAGGATAGGTTTCATTGGGAGCAGTTTTTTTCTCACCCGAATTGCAGCTTATAAAGCCGATTGAAAGTAGCGCGAGGGCAAGATTTTTATATGTCATCTTTCTTTTGAACATCTATAAGATTTGGATAAAAATAATAAAAAGGAATTGCAAATCGCTAGATGCTGAACCAAGTTCAGCATGACGTAGCGAGGTCGCACCGTCCAGCTGAACCTGCCCGTTCCGTTCAGGCGGGTTTATTTCAGCTTCTTACATGTTTTGGAAATTGCAACTCGCTAGATCCTGAACCAAGTTCAGGATGACGTTCTAATGGAATTTGGTGCTTGGAATTTGGAATTTGACCTTTTTTTAATCCTTGAACTTTAAACTTTGAATTTTTTCCTCTTTCCCTCTTTATCTCTTTTACTTTTTTAACCTTGAACCTTGAACTTTGAACTTTTTCCACATCCCCATTCCTGCTTTCACGATGAGCAGAACCAGGAACCCAACTACGAGTCCGATTAAGAACTCAACCAAGATTGCGGGCAGACTTTCAAGTATCCCGTGCAGGAAATCAATATTATGTGCAAAGATACCTCCCGAAACCAATAGCAGGGCGATGGTTCCAATTACGGTAAGACTTTTAATAACTTTAGGAAGAGCATTTACGAGGAAGATCCCAATCTTATCAGATATCGTGTTTTCCTCGTCGTTATAAGCTATCAGCTTTGCACCGAATTCATCCATTCGCACGATCAGCGCAACAATGCCGTAAACACCAACGGTAGCTATAAGCGCAAGGATGGTAACCACCACAATTTGAGTGAGCAATGGCTCGGTTTCAACACTGCCCAGGGCAATGATCACGATCTCTACAGAAAGGATAAAATCGGTAAGGATTGCCGACTTGATCTTCTCTTTCTCCCTGCTTAGAACCTCTTCTTCGGTGAGTTCTTCAAGTTCCGGAGTAACATTTGTGTTGGCGTGGGGGAAAAAGTATTCATATATTTTTTCGGCCCCCTCGTACGCGAGATAGAGTCCGCCCAGTATAAGGATTACCGTTACGGCAGCAGGGATAAATGCGCTTAGCAGAAATGCCAGCGGCAGAATAATCAGTTTATTGAGAAAGGAACCTTTCGTGATAGCCCAAAGCACCGGCAATTCGCGGGAGGACATGAATCCTGAGGCCTTTTCGGCATTCACGGCCAGGTCATCCCCAAGAATCCCCGCGGTCTTCTTTCCGGCGACTTTGGTAAGCACCGCCACATCGTCCATTAAAGCTGCAATATCGTCAAGCAATGCAAAAATTCCTGAAGCCATAGTTGATTTAAAATAAGGCGGGAAAGATAAGCGGAAATATTAAAATGAAATTAGAATATTTTTATAAAAGTTGCCTTTTGTGAATAGGGAATAGGAGTTAAGAGTTAGGAGTTAGGTGTTAGGAGTTTTGAGTTTAAAGTTCAGGGTTTGTAGTTCAGAGTTCAGAGTTAAGGGTTTGAGCTTGCCAGCCGGCAGGCAGGTTCAAGGTTGATAGGGATTTATTAAACCATTTCATCATTTTACCATCATAGGAACTCATCATCAAATTTTCAAATCTCCAAATCTTCAAATCATCTCACCATCATACCATCATATCATCATATGATTACTTAAGGTTTTTCAAAAACACATCTCCCACTGAAAGATCGGTCGCTAGAGTGCGAAGGGTGGTTTGTTGAAAGGACGACTCCAAATTCTCCCTTATTTCGGCATAAGGGTGATGCATGGGGCAGGGATGTTCGTTTGAGCACAGGTGAAGTCCCATCACGCATTCATTAAAAATCGCTTTTCCGTCAATTGCATTTACTAAATCAATCACCGGCAGGTCAAGCTGGTAGGCTTCGCAATAGAATCCGCCATACGGACCTTTAAGGGAGGTCACGATCTTATGTTTATTGAGGATCTGCAGCAATTTCGCGGTAAAAGCAGGCGGGGCCTCGATCTCTTCGGCTATCTCCTTTACCCCGAATTTCTTACCGGTGTCGGCCTGCGCAGCGATGAAAACAGCCGCCCTTATCGCGTATTTACAACCTTTGCTTATCATGTGATCCTTATTAATTTTTTTGGTGACCTTACAAATATAGGTTTTACATTAAAAGATCAACCGGTCCTTTTTTGAAAGTATTTTCTGAAATCCTAAAAGAAAAAACCGCAGAATATCAAAACATCCCGCGGTCACTTTCAAAAGAGTTTTACTATTCTACGATGAACTTGCCTTTCATCATGGCGTAATGCCCGGGGAAACTGCAAATAAAATCGTAGGTGCCTTTTGCCGGAACAGTAAATTCGATGGTGGTAGATTCTCCCCCGCCAATCATTTTGGTGTGAGCCAAAACTCCT
>DATISX010000088.1:0-4038 GCA_035468275.1 Salegentibacter sp. | reverse complement strand
AAACATAGCATTCGATTTACCAAAAAACCAATCGAACGTCATAAAAGTTATTGGTGTAGGCGGCGGCGGAAGCAACGCCATAAATCACATGTTCCAGCTGGGAATTAAAGGAGTAGATTTCGTAGTCTGCAACACCGATTCCCAGGCCTTGGAAAACAGTCCGGTTCCCAATAAGATCCAGTTAGGAGTTAGCCTTACTGAAGGTCTTGGGGCAGGAGCTAACCCGGAAATTGGTCAGCAGGCAGCAGTAGAGAGTTTTGAAGAGATAAAACAAATGCTCGATACCAATACCAAGATGATATTTATCACCGCCGGAATGGGTGGTGGTACCGGTACGGGCGCAGCACCTGTGATCGCCAAACAAGCCAAGGAAATGGATATCCTAACCGTGGGTATCGTAACCATTCCTTTTCAGTTCGAAGGAAAGATGAGGAACGAACAAGCGCAGCTCGGAGTAGAAAGACTTCGCAGCCATGTAGATTCGCTCATCGTGATCAACAATAATAAACTAAGAGAGGTTTATGGAAATCTCGGTTTCAAAGCCGGTTTCTCTAAGGCAGATGAAGTTCTTGCAACCGCGTCCAGAGGAATTGCGGAAGTAATTACCCATCACTACACTCAGAATATTGACCTTAGGGATGCAAAAACAGTTTTAAGCAATAGTGGAACCGCAATTATGGGATCGGCGCAGGCTTCAGGTGCAAGCCGGGCCCAGGATGCCATCAGTAAAGCGCTTGATTCTCCGCTGTTGAACGATAATAAGATTACAGGAGCTCAAAACGTACTGCTACTTATTGTTTCAGGTTCCGAAGAGATTACCATTGATGAAATTGGTGAAATTAACGACCATATTCAGGCGGAAGCCGGCCATAGCGCGAATATTATTATGGGGGTTGGAGAAGATGAAGCTTTAGATGATGCAATTTCGGTAACTATAATCGCCACGGGCTTTAATGTAGAACAGCAAAATGAGATTGTAAATACCGAAGCCAAGAAGATCATTCATACTCTTATGGATGAACAAAAAGCCGAACAGAATTTAAATCCCAGAAGAACAGGCGGACTTTCTTCGGTAAACAAATACCCGGGTGAAACCAGCAAGCCGGAAGAGACCGAAAAGCCAACAATAGTTCATACGCTGGATGATAGCCTGGAAGAAGTAGATGAAGTTGGAAATATAACAAGCAAGAAAGACGAATTGCTACATACTCCAAAGTCTGCCAGAGAGATGGAAGTGACTTATGATGTTGTAAACCCTGATGATTTTATCATCAATGAGACTTCAGAAGAAGTTCCTCATCTGGATAATGAGACTGAAGAAGTTAAATCGGAGAGTGATGAACAGATCATGTTTACTTTCGATTTTCCATTAAATAATCAGGAAAAAAAGGAGTCTAAAAAGGAAATTTCTTCGGAAAAGCCTTCGGCGAATAACCGGGAAACCGAGATTAAGAAACACGATCTTTATGAAAAATCAAAAGAAATCGAGGTTAATGAACATGTAGAGATTATTCCGGTAACTGAAAGTTCAGCACGCGGTGTAAAACGTTACAGTCTGGACGATTACATGGAGTTGGAGCGAAACCTGGAGAATTCCAAGTCAACAAAACAGGAAAAACCAAAGGATGAGACTATCGCCTTTGAAAAAAAAACCGTAGCTCCCGAACCTGAGACAGAGCACAATAATAATGAAGACCCCTTTGATAATCCTCTTTCAGAAGTTCTAATTGAACGTGCAGCCGAAAGAAGAGCTAAAATGAAGGAATTTAATTATAAATTCAGAAACAACGCGGCGCAGTTAGATGAGTTTGAAAAGCAACCCGCTTATAAAAGGCAAGGTGTGAATCTTGATCAAACCAAACCCGGAGAAGAAAAGTTATCCAGAACCAGCCTTGGCCAGGACGATAATGACGACCTCCATTTTAGAAGAAATAACTCGTTTCTTCACGATAATGTAGACTAACTATCTGATCATATTCTGCTCATAAAAAAAGGTGCCTTTGGGGCACCTTTTTTGTTTTGCAAAAATTAAATTTAATGGTTTTCAGCTTCAATATCCTCGGTATCTTTTCGTCTTTTAATAAGCGAAATCCCTGCTAAAAAGAATATGAATCCAATTATAGTTAAGGCCCATGGGTCAAGCATTAAGGCAAAACTGCCAAATACTCCCAGAATACCCATAACCAGTGCGATCGCTCCGCCAATTGTCATAATGATTCCTAAGATTTTAATCATAACTAAGTGTTTTGGTTAGGCTATAAAGTTACTCAAAGATTTTACACAGGTGTTATGATTAACATTTCTTAAAGATTGACAATTAGTGGGTTTTATAATTTTTGATCTTTAATCCCAAAGGATGAAACACAAACTACATTAATCCCAATAGATCATAAAATATTTGATCTTAGCATCATCTGGTATTTGAGATGCCCTGATCCTGGTGTCTGTATCATAGCGTAAATTTGAGGGTAGTTCCTGTTTGTCTATGGTTATATATGCATTTAACTCATCAAGAAAAACCACTGCCGCATTAAGGGTGTTTTCGATCCTGGAAATGTTATAGTTTTCTACAATATCTTTAAAAGTGCTTTCAGTACTAATGCCTGCTTTAGTTTCATAGCGGGAATCCAGAATCCTTATATAACCAATTGTGCTAATGGAATCGAATTCCTGCAGAGGTTCTACAACAAGCAACGGGTTTCCTCCTTTTTCAAAGATCTTAATTTCATCGGTAGAGCGCAATTCCTGTTCCCCGCTGGTTTGGGTAATAATAGAATCATTCGGAAAAATAGAATCCAGTTTATTTATTCTGAGGTCTTTTTTAATAGGTCCCACCTGTGAGGCTGTGATCAGGAAAGGATTGTCTTCGTCTTTTTGACATGAAATAATACTAATAGCGATAATTAAGATCAGGAATATGTTACTTTTCATATAGATTTGATGGATTTATTTTAATAGTCGGTTAAGGATTCCCATGGCTCCCCGTATAAAAGTCGCGCTGGTTAAAACCTTGATTATGGCTCCTTCGGTTTTATTTTTACTTCGGGAACCCCGGTTGCTGCCCGAGGCTTCCTTTTTTCGTTTTAATTCTTCTTCTTTTGCTTTTTCCTTAGCTTCGTCTGCTTCTGCCTCGTCTATTTTTTTATTCAGAAGTTCATAAGCGCTCTCGCGGTCTAATTCTTCATTGTATTTTTTCCTTAACGATGAAGAAATAACTTTTTCTTCTAATTCTGAATCGCTCAGCACATCCATTCTACTCATTGGAGCTCTAAGCATTGTTGCAGCGAGGGGAGAAGGTCTTCCTTTTTCATCTAACGCCGAAACCAAAGCTTCTCCAATTCCTAACGAGGTTAGTTCGGTTTTGGTATCATAATAATCTGAAAGAGGATAATTTTCCGCTGTTAATTTTATTGCTTTTCGGTCTTTGGCGGTGAAAGCCCTAAGTGCATGCTGAATTTTCAAGCCTAGTTGCCCTAATACTTCTGAAGGCACATCGGTGGGGTTCTGGGTTACAAAGTAAAGCCCAACCCCTTTTGAGCGGATAAGTTTTACAATACTTTCAATTTGATCTAAAAGCGCATCTGAAGCATTTTTAAAAATAAGATGAGCTTCATCTATAAAAAGCACGAGTTTGGGTTTGTCACTATCTCCTTCTTCGGGAAAAGTGGTGTAAATTTCAGCCAGCAGACTCAACATAAAAGTAGAAAACAGCGCAGGCCTATCCTGAATATCGGTTAGGCGCATCACGTTAACATAGCCATGGCCATTGCCGTCTTTCCGGCAAAGATCCTGAACATCAAAAGAGCGTTCCCCGAAAAATCGTTCCGCACCTTGCTGCTCCAGGGTTACTATCTTTCTTAAGATTGCACCGGTTGATGCCGTGGAAATTCGCCCGTATTCCTTTTCGAATTCCTCTTGACCTCCATCTGTGGCATACTGAATGATTTTTTTTAAATCTTTCAAATCCAAAAGTGGGAGATGATGATCATCGCCATATTTAAAGATTATCGCAAGAATACCGGCCTGAGTTGGTGTAAC
>DATISX010000087.1:0-19797 GCA_035468275.1 Salegentibacter sp. | reverse complement strand
ACTGCCTCCCATAAGGCGGTAATTCGGTTGGTAATATCGGTTTCTTCGGAAAAGTACTGCCGGGCGATCAAAAGTCCCTGCATAAGAAAAGCGGTTTCTACCAGGTCTCCGCCATCATCCATTTCTCCGAATTGACGGGTTTCTGCCGAATCATCGAGATACCAATGAGAAAAAGCTCCGTGGTATGTGGGAACTTTTTCTAAAAAGTCTAGAATTTTTTCGAGCCTGGACACGGCCTCACTCCGGCTTATCCAGCCACGTTCAACAGCAACCGGAAAAGCGGCAATTCCAAAGCCGGAACCACCGATAGTCACTATATTATCTCCCTGGCCACCATAAGCGTCGGCCTGGGAACGTTCCTTTGCCAAACCTGAATTAGTACCGGCAAAATCCCAGAAATATTTAAAGGTAGTTTGCTGAACTTTTTCCAGTAGTTCTGCATCGCTAAGACTTTCTTCCTTGTCTTCATCCTTATCTGCTCCCGGAATATAAGGTTCCTGGTATCCGGGGCCAGAGTCGTTGGAACAAGCCAAAAAGATCAATAGCAATCCCAATACGTAAAAAGTTCGCAACATAACCTGATCTTTTAAAATTAATGTACCACCCACAACAATTTGTCACAGGTTAAAAAGCTAATAAAACGGTGTTTTAGAATTTAAAAAAGGGATCTCTTAGGTTTCAAAGCTTCCGCAAAAATCCTTTAAAAAAATTCCGGCACCGGTTAAGGTGCCGGAATTTTCTATTTATTTACTCGCCCATTGCGGCCTGTATCTCTTCCTGAGTTAGCGCTTTGTTATAAAAACGCAGTTCATCTAAATAACTCTGGTCTGAAAGATGTCCCCATTCCGTGAATCTTGGAGCGCCAGACATAATGGAAACGATATCGGTTCCGGTCCAGTCTACTCCACCGGTTACCGCCCCGGTATTCATCAGTTCACCGTCCAGATAAATTCTGCTTTCAGAATCGGTAAGGACAAAGGCGATGTGTACCCAGTCTCCGGCTGCTACATCTATAACTCCTCCATCGTTCCAGCTATCAGCTGAGCCGTTTCCAACATTGGCCTTAATCTGTTGCTCATCGGCATTTCCTTCTCTGAATAATCTAAATCCGCTGGTGCGGTTATTCTGGGCATCAGGATTGTTTTCATCCTCTGGACCAATGGTTATAATTCCTGCCCTATCCGGACTGGCATTTACCTTATACCAGAAGGTTGTACTGAATTCCTCACTTAATAAGCCATCTGAAGGCATTTGCAGGTAAGAATCTTCTGCTCCGGCATAGGCGTTGTTTCCTTCTACGCTTTCACCTGCAAATCCGGGAGAACCAACTTCAGTTACTTCACGGTTTGCTACGAGATCTTTGAAATTACCGTTAAAAGGCATATCCAGAGTTACTGAAGAAGCATTGATTAAATCCTGAATTTCAGCCTGACTCAGTGCTCTGTTAAATAACCTTAATTCATCTAAGCTGCTATTAACATCAGATAAATGATCCCAGTAGCTAAAAGTTTCTCCACCTGAGCCGATAGTTAATTGCTCAACTCCAGTCCAGTCTATCCCTCCTGCCATACCTCCCGTTCTTAGGGGCATTCCGTTGACGTACAGGATGGTTTCTGTAGAAGTTATGCTGAAGGCGATATGCACCCATTCTCCGTCTACATCTATGGCACCACCATCGTTCCAGTTTTCGGCGGAACCGCTTCCCACATTCAGTTTAATAGTCTGTGAATCAGCATTACCTTCTCTGAATAATCTGAAACCCTGCTGACGATTTTCAGTGGCTCCCGATCCCTCGGCACCGGCTACCAAAATTCCTGCACGGGCTTCTTCGGCATTTATTTTATACCAGAAAGCTCCACTAAATTCACTTCCCAGATCCTCTTCATTCAGTTCCACATCAATATAAGAATCTGCAACTCCAAGATAAGCTCCCGATCCCAGGTAAGAATTCCCGGTTGTTGAAGGAGTTCCGGTTTCATCGGCCTCGTAAATATTTACGAGTTCCATAAAGTCTCCGTTAAAGGGCATATAGAAGAATTCTCCTGCATATCTTGGAGTATATGGAGGCTCCTTACTGAAATTAACTGATTTGCTGGTGGTATTTCCTGCCAGATCTGTAGCATTGATGGTAAGGGTATGTTCCCCGTTGGTCACCTCATCAAAAGCAACCTCCTTTTTGACAATCCGGTAATCAAGAAAGTCATCGAAAGTAGCGATCTGGTTTCCGTTAACCAGTACTTCTATATGATCTACTTCAATATCGTCTATCACTTCAAAACGGATATTAATAGAGGCGACAGGCTCCGGAACCTGAATAGTGGCTCCTTCAGTAGGAGACTGTATGTTGATTTCCGGTGCTCCCGCATCGGGTCCCGGATCTACCTGGGTAAGTGGATCTATTCCATCATACTCGCAGGAGGCAAAACCTATAACGAGCAATAAAAGACTTATTGAAGATTTTAAATAGTTTTTCATACCTACTAGTTTTGCTGATTTAAAATTGAATTCATAATCGCATTTCCCTCAAGAGGTAATGCATCTACCTGCGCCTGTGGATAAGGTAAATATTCCTTATCGGCGCTAAAGCTTCTACCTTCATAGCTTAATTCCTCATACTTATCGTGACGAATCAAATCAAAATACCTGATTCCCCATTCCATTGCAAGTTCAGCGAATTTCTCCTCAAGCACCTGTTCCTGAGTTACTCCGGATAAATCCTCCAGGCCGGCACGTTGTCTTACTAAATTTACAGCTTCATCTGCAGAGATACTTGTAGCGGTAGCATCCCCGGTTACTGCTTCTGCATACATCAGAAGAATTTCAGCATAACGTATTACGATCATATTCTTTCCGGCGCTGTAATCAGTTCTCCCCTCGGTTAACTGAGTTGAAGGCAGGTAATGTTTTCCGCTGGAAAATATTGCTCTCTCAAAATCGTTGATCACATCTCCGGAAGGAGTGGTATTGTTTACAAATGATGGAAGGTTGGTGTAACCATCATCTTCCAACTCTGCAATTCCGCGGTTGGTGAATAATACACTGGTTTGCAATCTCACTTCTTCATCACGATCTAGCATGAATTTGATGAATTTTAAACTTGGCTCATAAAAGCCCCAACCACTTTGTGCATTTTCTCTTGCAGGTGTCCAGTTTTGAGGCCCAAACGGCCAATAATCATGATATAGCGCATCTCCGGAAGGGGTTCCATAATCTGAATATTGTAATTCAAAAAGGCTTTCATTGCTTAGTTCGCCTGGCTTTTTGAAAAGCTGATAAAAGTCAGGATACAAAGAAAATTTCCCTGATTCTATGATTGCTCCTGCTGCATCTGCTACTTCCTGATCATTACCAAGTTCCTGATGAGCAAGGGCCTTCATTGCGTAAGCTGTGTACCTTGTTACCCCTCCCTGAATATCAGTTCTCTCATTTGGTCTGAGATCCGGTAGTTCCGGGATAGCCAAATCCATTTCGGCGGAGATGAATTCCATAACCTCAGACTTTGAGGAAACCCCCTGGGCCAATTCTTCCTCTGGCTGGTTGGAGGTAATAATAAACACATTTTCCCAAACCCTGGCCAGATTAAAATGAAGCCAGGCTCTCATTACCATAATTTCAGCTATATACTGGTCTGCCCGTGCTGCGTCTGTCTCATCAGCATATTCCCTGAAGTTTTCAAGTTGTAAAATGGCCGAGTTCATATTGATAATATCATTGTAATGTACATTCCAAAGGGAGTTGTACATCCAGTAACCCCTATCATATGAGTACATATCTGTATCAGCAAAGGGTTGCTGATCGCCTAAACCACCGGCATTCACATCATCTCCTCTCACTCCCAGTAAAAGTGGTTCTTCCCAACCCCGGGTAGCCAGCTCATAGTAGGCACCAATTAAAGGTTGCGTCATATTACTGGCATCGGTATAGTCAAGATCACCAGTGTTTAATTGTCCTTCCCGTACATCCAATTTATCATGGCAGGAACTCAGACCTAATCCCATAATAAAAAACAGGATCAAAATTTTTGTTGAACTATATCTTTTCATAATAATCTTTTTAGAATTTTAAATTAACTCCCACGGTATAAATGGCAGGAACAGGATAAGTTTGCCTGTCTACTCCGTTAGGAACTTCAGGATTAAATCCGTTATAGTTAAAGATCGAAATAGGTTTTTCCGCAGTAAAGTAAATTCTGGTTTGTGGTAATCCCTCGGCCTCTATGTTATAAGCTACCTGTACATTCTGAATCCTGAAGAAGTCTCCATCCTCAACCCAGAAATCACTTAATCTCTGGTTCCAGGCCTTACGCAGGCCGGCAGATGATGGGTAACTGTTACTGGTGCCTTCTCCGTGCCATCTGTTAATAGCAAGGTCGGCATCCATATTGGTATCCTGGGTGTAAATAATTTCCCCTCTTTTTCGGTTAAGTATCTTGTTACCGGTTTGCCCGTAGACATCCATCGAGAACTCAAAAGCCTTATAGTTTACTCCAAAACTACCTCCAAAGGTATATTCTGGAAGAAATGAACCAAGAATTACACGGTCGGCGTCATCTATTATACCATCCCCATTTTGATCTCTGTAAATAAGATCACCGGGCATTAGGTTGTTAGCTCCAGCTATGGGATCGTTATCAATTTGCTGCTGATTTTGGTAAACCCCTATTCTTTCATATCCGTAAAAACCTAACAAAGGACCTCCCAGCATAGTTCTTTGTCTGAATTCAGGCGTACCTGAATCTATATATCCACTTTCATCTTCTATCTCTATAGCCTCATTCTTAAGGGTGGTAAAGTTGGCTCCAATCCTGTAACTAAAATCATCAGAAACCTGGTGATTCCAGTTAGCACTTAATTCCAGACCTTCGTTTCGAATTACTCCGGAGTTTCTATCCACACTTCGGTTTACAATTGGAATATATACCGGTAAGATCGCATCCTGAGTGTCACGAATGTAATAATCGGCATCTATCGACAACTTACTGTCAAAGGTTTGAAGGTTTAATCCAAAATTCTTTTCCTCGATCACCTCCCAGGTATTATTAGAGAACACACTCGTAGAGGTAAGTCCTGTACGCGGTTGATTCCCGATTGGAGTGGTTACCACATTAATGGTATTGGAACCAGCACTTGCGCCTACATTATCATTTCCTAATTTACCCCAACTGGCTCTGAATTTCAGGAAGTCAAATACTTCGCTATCGGCTAGGAATTCTTCATCAGAAACAACCCAACCAAGACCTACAGAAGGGAAGTACCCCCAGGGATCTAAGGTAAATTTAGAAGAACCGTCTGCTCTAAGCGTGGCATATAATAAATATTTGTCATCATAATCATAAGCAACCCTTCCAAAATAGGACATTCCATAAAACCTCACTCCTACTTCATTCACATTATTGCTAAAGGAGTCCTGGTCTGCAAAATCCAGATACCAGCTTGTTTCCAGGCCAATTCCCGCAATATCATATCCTGTTGCAGAAAAACTATTGCTGGCTTCATCTCTAAAGGAAGCACCAAGCATCACAGTTAGATCGTGATCTCCAAAGCTGTCGTCGTATGTAAGTACATTATCCCAGAACTGATTGGAGTAATTATTATTAGCTCGTCTAATATTGGATCTTCTTTCAAAATTATTCCCCAGCATATAAGGAAGTCGAACATTCCGCTCCTCCAGGGAGGAATAATCGTGGCTATATGTAGTCTTAAAGTCCAGCTTATCATCTATAAGCTCATATTGCAAAAACATAGTAGTAAGCAACTTTCTAATCTTAAGTCTGTTTTGGTTATAGGCAAGATCCTGGAAAGGGTTTTGAGTATCTCTGTACCCAAGGTTTTGGGCATTGGAGTAAGGGTTTGGCCCTGCCTCTGTATTAAGTTCGTCGATCACTGGCATAACCGGTACAGCAAAATAAGCCCTGAACCAGGCTCCATTTTCAGGTGCATGTTTCGTAGCGTTACTGAATATCGTATTAATCCCGGCCTTAAAGCGGTCGCTAATATCGACGTCTACTTTAGATCGAATATTAAAACGTTCGTAATCGTTTTTCATATCCAGGATACCTTCCTGACCGGTATAGTTGGCACCAACGGCGTAGGCCACTTTTTCGCCACCGCCCGCAGCAGAGATACTGTGGTTTTGAATCAGCCCATCCCGAAGAATCTCCTTATACCAGTCGGTATTGACTGCCGGCACATTAGGATTAATTCGGCTTCGTCCATATCGCTGAATGGCATTTTCAATAAAATTTACATCGGCCGCGGAACCAGATTCAAGGGCCATGGTATAAAATTGCTCTGTATTGGCAAGTTGTACAACATTTTGAGCCCGCTGAATCCCGGTATAACCATCATATTCGAATTGAACCTTCTGGTTCTTTCTACCTGATTTGGTTTCGATAATCACTACCCCATTGGCAGCTCTTACCCCATAAATAGCAGATGAAGAAGCATCTTTTAATATGTTTACCGATTTGATATCCTTTGTATTCAGAAAATCAATATTGTCATATAAAGCACCATCTACTACATATAATACATTAGTTGCATCTCCAAAGGTACCTACCCCCCTAATCCTTACCGTAGGCGAATCCCCCGGTGACCCCGAGTTTACAATTTGAACCCCGGATACTTTACCCTGTAAGGATTGCATCACATTAGCAGTGGGTGTTTTTTCAATTTCTTCGGCATCAATACTAGCAATGGAGCCGGTAAGATCTCGTTTTTTCTGAGTCCCATATCCTACTACTACAACTTCTTCCAGTTGCCCAGCATCTTCTTCAAGAATGACATTATAAGTATCTTCTGAGGAAATTGTGATTTCCTGAGATTTAAAACCTAGAAATGTAACTCTAAAGACATCACCTTCTTCCACGTCTTCCAGGGTGAAATTTCCATCAAAGTCGGTTACTGAAAAAATATTCTTGTCAATAACTTTCACTTCGGCCCCCGGAAGTGGCATGTCAGTAGGGTCTACAATAACCCCGCTAATAGTTTTTGTATCCTGAGCGTTCCCGTAAAGAGAAAACAAGAAAACAAAAAGAGTAAAAATTTTAAATTTCATACGTTCGGATTTTAACTGAATTTTATAGAAAGATACAGCCTTAGTCCAAGTTTACGCAAACGTTATAGTACACTATAACTACATCATGAAATTTAAGCTCTTTATTCACTGAATTTCAATATGTTAAAGGATTTTTGAAGTAAAATTTTACAAAATATTTATGCTTCTGATGTAGTAATGTAGTAGTCTATTTTCGAGTCTTTTCAGGATTTTTAAAAGTTCTTGATTAGAAAATTTGTTAAATTCTCATTTTTGTCCAGCCCCATCTTTTTACGTAACCTATAACGATGAACCTCTACTCCTCTAACCGAAATTCCCATTAAGGGAGCAATTTCTTTAGAGGTTAAATTCATTTTAAGATAAGAACATAACTTCAAATCTTTATTGGTAAGCTTTGGAAATGCTTCCAGGAGATCTTTAAAAAAGTCTTCATGAACTTCATTAAAATTGGTCTCAAAAACCTGCCATTCATCCTTATTTTTAATAGCACGGTTGATCTTATTCATTATATGTTTTAACCGGAATTGGTTCGTGAACTTACTCTTATCCTTATTTAATTCTCCCTGTATTTCCATGAGCACTTCATTCTTTTTAGCCGCTACCATGGTTGTATTGGCGAGTTCTTTCCGTTTTAGAGTGATCTCATTCATCAACCTTTGCTTTTCCAGCTGATTAAGTCGCTCTTCGTGCTCTTTCTCAAATTTCTGCTCCAGCAATAGTTGCTGTTTCTTCAATTTGAGCTGATTGAACCAGTAAATAATGCCTATCGTGCAAAGAAAGAGTAGAATATATACAAACTTCATTAAGCCTGAAAGGTACCAGGGTGGACTTACCTTAAAAGGAAATGATGTCTTCGCGGAGGCGCCTTTCTGCGGGCTAATCGCAAATAAATTCAATTTATAATCTCCGTGTCGGAGATTTTGGAAATTCAGGACTCCATTCTCCACTTTCCCCTGTAAAGTATCGCTTCCAATGAGTTCGTACTGCATCCCTGCAGCATCTGAAACGGGTAAAGCCGTTTGTACAAAGATTTCCCGGGCTTTGTTAAATGGCACTTCAGGTTCCTGGGAAAGATCATACCGCTGATTTATATCTGAAAAACCGCGAATAATGGGTTGACTTAGTTGTTCCTGGTTGCGGCTCCGGATCAATTCCTTTAGGTTGATCCTTGCAAAACCATCGTTTAGCGCAACATAATAAACAGAATCACCGGCCTTGATGATTTTCTCATAATTTTTTACAAGCCTATTCCTGATCTTTGAAGAGCCTACTCTAACTATATCCTGCTTTAAATCGGTAAAAACTAAGGAATTCTCCCTGGTATCTGTAAACCAGTAACCAACAGAATCATAAAACAGAAGTTTGTGATTTTTATAATTCTTCAGTTCTTTAAAATTCTCCAGATCATCGGTAAAACTATTATATCTGTACCATTCTCCCCGATTAAAAACAGCAAGCTGATCATTAATGCGGTATATATTAGCATTGTAATGCCCTTTCCCGTCAATATCTTTAAGTTTCTCTACAGAAAGTACGCTACTAAGATCTGGGTTAAAATTGATTTTAAAAATACCTTCATAAGGATGAGCTGCCAGAAGGCTTGTTGATTTCTGGAATATTATTTCACGTACAGGAAAATTAATACCTTCTATTTGTTGAGCAGGTTCATTCTCCCTTATCCTGGTTAACCCGGTATAGGTCGCCACCAATTTCTCCCTCCCCTGGTTGTTACTATCGTATATTCTGAAACTCCCGGTGCGTTCTTCTATAGGCTGAAATGAATTCTCTACAATTTTAAAGGTACCGGTGTTGTGATTAGCATACAATGCATTATTAAGGATCTCGAGATTCCAAGTATGACCTTCAGACCCCCTTATAAGTTCCACCTCATCCTCTACAAACCGATAAACTCCGGTGTTGCTTCCCAAATATAACTGATCATTAAAAAAGTCAAGATCATATACTGCACCCAACTCCCCGGTGTCGTCGGTAAAGTATTCTATAGGAGAATTCAGGTTAACCATATCTACTCCGTTATCAAGGCTTAACCAGATTTTACCATTATTCTGAACCATTCGTAACACAGTATTATTTTGCAAACCGTGATGCCTGTTATAAAGTCTGTAGGTCTCTTCCGCTATGTTATAATGAATTATACCATTCTTTACGGTTCCTAATACGATCTCCTCATTATTAAGGGCCAGAATGTGATTTAATTCAAATCGATTGAGATCAGCATTCAAAACATCATCTTTGAAAAGAATACATTCTTCCCCATCAAATTCATAAAGAGCTTCACGCGTTCCGATGAATAACCTATCCCCGTTAACCTCGATATCAATTATTGTTTCTCCTTCAAGAATCTCCTGATTAGGCAATGCTTCCATCTCCCCGTGCTCATCCAAATATTGTAATCCTGAATCTCCGGTTGCGATCAATAGGCGATTATTAAAAACCGTCATTTTATTGGTGACCTCATTCTTTACCAGCTCAATTTTATCGTTCTCATATTTATAAATAGCTCCAAAAGACCTGAAATAGATCGCATCCTTATAAGAAAGAATTTCCCAGAACTCATCGCTATTCAGCAGGTCTTCATCTAATAAGTCAATTAAAGAGGTGTATTTCAAGCTCCCGGTGTTATCACGGGACCAATAGCCAAATTCTTTATAGGAACCTGTATAAATCCTGTCATGGTGCGTGTAAACAGATCGGATAATGGAACCGGTTTTTAGGGCATGTAGTTTCCAGCGCTGCCCATCATAACTCAATAATCCCTGATTGTTGGCCACATAGATAATACCTTGCTCGTCTATATCGATATCCCAGTTTTGACTGGCGGCCTCATAATCACGCGAAGAATAATTTTGTATAGGTGGGGTGAGTTGCTGTGAAAAAACAGAAAAAGCCGAAAAAACAACTAATAACAGACCATATATAAGCTTCGTTTTCATTGTTGTATAGCTTTCTGTGCAGTTAGTGATGTAGTTATTTTTTTTATCAAAATACATGCTTTTTAGGTTTTTAGCGAACTTAACTCTAATTATGTCACAAATTACCGTTGACTTTCGGCTACCCTAAATTTTAAGTTAGATTGACATAAAAAAATTATTGGAAATTATCGAGAATAGATACTAAAATTATTTTGTTATGGAACCAGACTATAAGGTTTACCGCTCTTAGGCAAACATTTCATGGACGAACTGCCGACTAAAAAAAACTTATTTATTATAAACGGTTTAAGCTTGGCTTTAATTACGACCTGGAAAATCTAATTTTTATCAATTGGAACTGGACCCAGATTTCTCGATATCCGGCAAAAAGGACATGTATTACAACCGGAAGGAGTTTTTCAAAAATTATTGAAAAATTACTTCGAATCGGTAAATATAAAATCCGGAGCGAACAAAAAATTGCATCTGCAACACGTACCCAAACGCTTCTTGAAATATTTGAGTAAAAAGAATCCGTTGTTGAATTAAAAATTAGTTTAAATTTGCGTCTTCAACTAATTAAACATTATCTTAAAATGAAAAAATTATTCTTATTATTTGCTTTTGCATCTATGTCCCTTTCCATCTACTCTTGTAGAGAAACTACTGAAGAAAAAACTGAAGACGCTATGGAGTCTGCAGGTGAAGATGTAGAAAACGCTGCTGATGAGGCTGCTTACGAAACTGAAGAAGCTGCTGAGGAAGCTGAACAGGAAATAGACGAAGCTGCTGAAGAGGCTGAGCAAGAAATGGAAGAAGAAATGAACGAAGACGATAACATGTAATATCGTGCTTTAAATTATTTTCAAAAGCTGCTTTCTTAACCGAAAGTGGCTTTTTTTAATTAACCCTAATTTTAAAAAAATGAAAAAGTCAATTTTATTTTTAGTCGCGATACTGGCACTTTCACTAAATGCCTGTAGAGAAACCACCCAGGAGAAAACCCAGGATGCTATTGAAGCTATTGGAGAAGACGCTGAAGAAAATATTAAAAAAGCCGGAGAAAAAATAGAAGAAGGTGCCGATAAGGTCAAAGAGGAAATCGATGAAGAAATTCACGAAACCGATGATATTAATGGCGAAGAGGCAAATGACGATTTTTAAACTTGCCTGATTTCTAAAATAAAAACCGTGTAATCTCAAAATTATGCGGTTTTTTAATTTTCATTCAATCCCATGGGTTAAGGAATAACTTCCATCCTTAACATTACCAAAATATATCATTATAGCTCCTCTCCCTTTAAGAGAGGCGGGGGTGAGAGCTTATTTTTTTCGTTCAATAACATAATTCACCATTAACTCCAGCGAATCTTTATAAGTCGAATCGGGATAATCTTCGAGAATATGAAGTGCCTCGCGTTGGAACTCCATCATTTTGTTTTCGGCGTAATCCAGCCCGCCTTTGCCTATCACAAAATCAATAACTTCCTTTACCCGTTTTTTATCCTTGTTATGATTTTTAACCGAGTTGATCAGCCAGGCCTTTTCCTTCTTGTTAGAATTATTTAAGGCATAGATTAAAGGAAGCGTCATTTTTTGCTCCTTGATGTCTATTCCGGTGGGTTTCCCGATTTTATCATCGCCGTAATCAAAAAGGTCATCCTTGATCTGAAAAGCCATCCCGATAAGTTCTCCAAAAAGTCTCATTCTGGCAACTTCATTCGATTCAGGTTTTACCGAGGCCGCTCCAAGACTACAACAGGCAGCTATAAGTGTGGCGGTTTTCTGTCGGATAATTTCATAATAAACATCCTCAGTAATATCCAGGCGACGCGCTTTTTCAATCTGCAGCAACTCCCCTTCGCTCATCTCTCTAACCGCAACCGAAATAATTTTCAGCAAATCAAAATCATTATTATCTATAGATAAAAGCAAACCTTTGGAAAGAAGATAATCACCTACCAAAACGGCTATTTTATTTTTCCATAAAGCATTTATACTGAAAAATCCGCGGCGACGGTTGGAATCATCAACAACATCGTCGTGAACCAAAGTAGCGGTATGTATCAATTCAATAACAGAAGCGCCTCGGTAAGTGCGTTCGTTCACGTTTCCGTCTGAAACCATTTTGGCCACCAGAAACACGAACATCGGGCGCATTTGCTTCCCCTTACGGTTAACTATATAATGAGTAATACGGTTAAGAAGAGCCACTTTAGAAGACATGGATTCGAAGAACTTTTTTTCAAAAAGTTCCATCTCTTTCTCTACCGGAAGTTTTATTTGGGAAATCACTTTCATTAAGCCACCAAATATAATTATTTAAAGAGAATTTTCAGCGGTGACTTTGCTTTTCGCATCAGGCCGATTTATTTGCCAGTTGGCCGCAGGCAGCATCGATATCTTTTCCACGAGAGCGACGTACAGTTACGGTGATATTATTCCTTTCAAGAATTTGCTGGTACATTTCTGTAGCCTGGGCAGAGGCCTGCTGAAAATTACCATCGTCTATAGGATTATATTCTATCAAATTCACCTTACAGGGTACATATTTACAGAATTTTACCAGGGCTTCAGCATCCTTTTTAGTATCGTTAATTCCTTTCCAGACAATATATTCGTAGGTAATGCGACTCCCTGTTTTAGAATACCAGTATTCCAGGGCTTCCCGAAGATCGGCTAACGGAAAGGTTTCATTAAAAGGCATAATTTGAGTTCGAACCTCATCTATGGCTGAATGTAAAGAAACAGCAAGTTTTATCTTAGCCTCATCATCGGCCAGTTTCTTGATCATTTTAGGCACTCCCGAAGTTGAGATCGTGATCCGCTTAGGCGACATGCCCAAACCTTCCGGAGAAGTAATCTTCTCGACAGCCTTCATTACATTATTATAATTCATGAGCGGCTCTCCCATTCCCATAAAAACAATATTGCTTAATGGACGGTCAAAATAAAGCCTGCTTTCATTATCAATCGCCACAACCTGATCGTAAATCTCGTCGGGATTAAGGTTTCGCATTCTTTTCAATCTTGCGGTAGCACAAAACTGACAATCCAGGCTACAGCCAACCTGTGAAGAAACACAAGCCGTGGTTCTCGAAGCAGTAGGAATCAATACCGATTCTACGGTTAATTGATCATGTAGCTTAACCGCATTTTTTATGGTGCCGTCGCTGCTGCGTTGCATCCGGTCTACCCGAATATGGTTGATCACGAAATTTTCATTCAGCATTGCACGGGTCTCCTTGGAAATGTTGGTCATCGCCTCAAAACTGTGCGCTCCTTTATTCCAAAGCCATTCATAAACCTGACTTCCGCGGAAGGATTTATCACCTTCAGCAACAAAAAAGTCCTGTAATTGCTTCTTGGTAAGCGCCCGTATGTCTTTCTTCTTATTTTTCACGCTGCAAAAGTATGAAGAATTAAAGGATTATTTTACTAATTGACTATTAAGTGTTTAGCCTTCTGAAAACAAAAAAAGCCACAAATAAAAATTTGCGGCTTTCAGTGATGTTTTTGTTTTCTAGATGATCAACATCGCATCTCCATAAGTATAGAAACGATATTTTTCCTTAACTGCTTCTGCATAGGCCTTTTTCATGAAATCATGACCTGCAAAGGCTGAAACCATCATCAGCAGGGTAGATTTTGGGGTATGAAAATTAGTAACCATACAATTGGCAATACTAAAGTCGTATGGAGGGAAGATGAATTTATTAGTCCAGCCTCCAAATTCATTTAAAGTTTGGTTTGAAGAAACCGCGCTCTCCAGAACACGCATAACGGTAGTCCCAACGGCACAAACTCTGCGGTGTTCCAACTTGGCCTTATTGATAGTATCTATGGCTTTTTTATTGATAAAAGCTTCCTCGCTATCCATCTTGTGTTTGCTTAGGTCTTCTACCTCAACAGGGCTGAAAGTTCCTAAACCAACGTGAAGGGTTACTTCAGCAAAATCAACTCCCTTAATTTCCAGACGCTTTAAAAGATGCTTGGAAAAATGAAGTCCGGCAGTAGGAGCCGCAACAGCACCTTCCTCCTTGGCGTAAATAGTTTGGTAACGCTCCTGATCTTCAGGCTGCACCTCTCTTTTTATATATTTTGGAAGCGGAGTCTCACCCAGTTCCTGAAGTTTTTTTCTGAAATCTTCATAAGAACCGTCGTATAAAAACCTAAGGGTTCTTCCTCGGGAAGTAGTATTATCAATAACCTCGGCTACCAGACTCTCGTCTTCCCCGAAATAGAGTTTATTACCTATTCTTATTTTCCTGGCAGGATCTACTAACACATCCCATAGCTTGGTTTCAGGGTTTAATTCCCTAAGCAAAAAGACTTCAATTCTTGCACCTGTTTTTTCCTTATTTCCGTAGAGACGGGCCGGAAAAACCTTGGTGTTATTGAGCACCATAACATCCTGAGGATCGAAATAATCAAGGATATCCTTAAATTGTTTGTGTTCAATGGTTTGTTCCTTCCGGTTTAGAACCATTAGTCTGGCTTCATCCCTGTTCTCAGCAGGGTACTCGGCCAAAAGTTCCGGTGGAAGTTCAAAATTGAAGTGTGAAAGTTTCATTCCCATAAGTGTGATTTTAAAAGCTGCAAATATACGATCTCAAAACAGGGGTTGTCAAGTAAATAGGTGTTTATTTATCCGAAGCGAAGTTTAGACCTCCTCAATGCTGAAACCTAAGTGTTCCAGATCCTTCCAAAAATCGGGATACGACTTCGAAACTACCATGGCATCCTCAATTTCAAATGGTACTTTGTGGGCAAGGGGAGCAAAGGCCATAGCCATACGGTGATCGTTATAGGTAGCAACAGAAACATTTTCTTTGAAATCTTTCTGCGGAATTAACTCCAGGCAGTCATCAGAGATCTTTACACTGCTTCCAAACTTTTCCATCTCGATTTTTAGGGCTAGAAGACGGTCGGTTTCCTTTATTTTAAGGGTATGCAGGCCTTTTAAAATACAAGGAACGCCAAGAGCAAGGCAGGTGACCGCTATTGTTTGAGCGATATCCGGCGAGTCAATTAAATTTTCTGAAAGATGCCTGGGCTTTTTTTGAGAGGTTTTTTTCAGAATTATAGAGTTTCCTTCATAATGGGTTTCGACTCCAAATTGACGGTAAATTAAAGAAATACAACAATCCCCCTGCAGGCTTTCTTCTCGGTAAGTGCTGAGTTTAAGTTCTGCCGTTTCACTAACTGCGGCGAGGCTGTAAAAATAAGACGCCGAACTCCAGTCTGATTCTACCGATATGGTTTTTCTCTCCAGTTTTTCAGCAGGTTCAATTACTATTTTGTTCCTGGAAAATTCTCCCTTCACCCCGGCATTTTTCATCATTTTGAGGGTCATATTGATATATGGCTCTGAGGTTACCTGGCCAACAAGATCTATTTGAAGTCCGTTAGGCAAAGAAGGAGCAATAAGCATTAAAGCCGAAATATACTGACTGCTGATATTTGCCTGTACTTTTACCTCGTTTTCGGTAAGGCGTTTACCTTTTATCCGAAGCGGAGGATAACCATCTTTCTTCTCATAACTGATGTCGGCTCCCAGACTTTTTAAAGCATCAACCAGAAGTTTTACAGGCCGTTCCTGCATACGTTGGCTTCCGGTTAATACCACTTCTCTGCCCTCTCTGCTCGCAAAATAAGCTGTAAGAAAACGCATGGCTGTACCCGCGTGATGAATATCAATAAGCTCCTCGTTTGAAGTCAAGGCTTTTTTCAGGTATTGGGTATCATCGCTATTAGAAAGGTTTTCTACTTTCAGAGATGGGTATAGGGCCTGTAGAATAAGTAAGCGGTTCGATTCGCTTTTTGATCCGGTGATCTTAAGATCTCCCGAAAGATGCTTTTTGTCGTTAAAGAGTCTGATCTTCATCACCTTCTGATTTATTGATTCCGGGTATTTTCTTTTTCCTTCATTTTATATTGTCCAAAAGCTATGATAAAACCATAGGCTAAAGCCGCCATAAATTGCCCCAAAATAAAGCGGAATAATTTTCCGTCTTCGGTACGCTCCCTGAAAAAAGTAGCAATTTCAAATCCACCATATTCAAACAACATACTCACAAAATTATAAATAACCAGGAAGGAAACACCCAACAATATTACTGATTTCCAGAAGCTTTTCTGGGACACTATACTTTTAAAAGACATTACTGAAGTTTTTTATTGTTCTTATGCCGGTCTTTATCCCTTTTGGTTTTAATATCCAGCTTTTTATCAAAGGCCTCCTGAAGGTTTACCCCTGTTTGGTTGGCCAAACACAGGACCACAAACATCACATCGGCCAGTTCTTCTCCAAGGTCTTTATCCTTATCGCTTTCCTTTTCGCTTTGTTCTCCATAGCGGCGGGCAATTATTCTGGCTACTTCCCCTACCTCTTCAGTAAGTTGCGCCATATTGGTGAGCTCGTTAAAATAACGTACCCCGTGTTCTTTTATCCAATCATCTACCGCTTTTTGAGCGTTTTCTATGTTCATTTTAATCTTCTTTTTATGAACTAATTTCGGTTCTTAGAATCCATTAAGATCGTAACCGGTCCGTCATTGATCAGTTCCACTTTCATATCGGCGCCAAATTCTCCAGTTCCTACGGGTTTTCCTAAACTCTCCCCCAGGGTTTTTATGAATCTCTCATAAAGCGGAATGGCCACCTCAGGTTTTGCAGCCTGAATATAACTTGGCCTGTTTCCTTTTTTGGTACTGGCATGCAGGGTAAACTGACTTACCACGATGGCGTCTCCATCTACATCAAGAAGAGAATCATTCATAACTCCTTTATCATCATTAAAAATGCGCATCTTAACGATCTTGTTGCAAAGCCACTCAATATCTTCGTCGGTATCTGCATTTTCAATTCCGAGTAGGATTACCAGCCCAGTCCCAATTACAGCATTAATTTCGTGATTTATCCTTACCGAGGCTTTTGAAACCCGCTGAAGCACTACTCTCATTCTTTTTTATAAATATCGGTTCGATAATTATCTTCGTCCCCCTGGAGGATCTGCATATAGCTTTTATACCGGCTCCAGGCGATCTTCCCTTCCTCCAGAGCCTCCTTAACGGCGCATTGCGGTTCTTCGATATGCATACAGTTATGAAACTTACAGTTTTGCTTAACTCTGAAAAACTCAGGGAAATAATTACCCAGTTCCTCCCGCTCAATATCTACCACCCCAAATCCTTTAATTCCCGGAGTATCTATTATTCTTGCGTCAAAACTGAGGTCAAACATTTCAGCAAAAGTTGTGGTATGCTGTCCTTGCTTATGCTGCCCGGAAATTTCCGAAGTTTTTAAATTCAGTCCGGGTTCCAGGGCATTTATCAAAGTTGATTTTCCGGTTCCGCTATGTCCCGAGAACATACTGGTTTTCCCAAGCATCATCTCCTTTACTTTTTCAACATTCTTTCCGCTTTTGGCTGAAATCCCTATGCATTCGTAACCTATCTCACGGTACATAGCTGCCAGGTATTTTATCTCTGCGAGTTCGTCTTCGTTATAAGTATCAACTTTATTGAAAAGCAATACCGCCTTGATGCCGTAAGCTTCCGCAGTAATCAAAAACCTATCGATAAATGTGGTGAAAGTTGGCGGATTGTTTAAGGTAATCAGCAAAAACACCTGGTCAATATTAGAGGCAATGATGTGGGTTTGTTTAGAAAGATTAACCGATTTACGAATAATATAATTTTCGCGATTTTCGATTTTCTTAATTACTCCCTGCTCTGCTCCTTCATTTTCTTCAATATCAAATCCCACTTTATCACCCACGGCAACAGGATTGGTGCTTTTTATTCCTTTTAAACGGAATTTGCCCTTGATCCGACAGTCGTAATTTTTACCATCTTCTCCTTTTACCAGATACCAACTTCCGGTAGATTTATATACGGTTCCCTTCATTTACTGATCATAACTTTTAAACTGACTGTATATAAATTTTCTAAACAGCCTTTGCTAAAATAGCAATTACGGCTCGCTTTTAAACCAAAAATCACGGAAAACAAGAAGCCTTAAGATTTCATGATCTTCTCCTGGTGATTGATAGATTCCTGGTGAACCGCTTTGAATAAACGCAGAATAAATTCTTCGCTCAAACCGTGTTGTTCACCTTCAAGCACCATATTCCCAAGAATTTCGTTCCATCTTTTAGTTTGCAGAACCGAAACGTTTTGTGATTTTTTCACTTTACCAATCTCATCGGAAATTTTCATTCTTCGTGAAAGCAACTCGATTAATTGATTGTCTGCAACATCAATTTGTGCTCTCAAATTGCCAAGCTTACTCTTAAACTCTTCGCTTTCTGAAACTTCTTTTCTAATCTTTAAATCCTTCATTATCTGAACAAGAGTTGCAGGCGTAATTTGCTGAGCCGCGTCACTCCAGGCTTCATCGGGAGTGTGATGTG
Organism: Salegentibacter sp.; assembly: GCA_035468275.1. GTDB lineage: Bacteria > Bacteroidota > Bacteroidia > Flavobacteriales > Flavobacteriaceae > Salegentibacter. The sequence continues at coordinate 1,392 of DATISX010000087.1, read as the reverse complement.
TTTCCACCATAAGTCCGTCGTAATTAAGGTCCAGAGCGGTTTGACAAAGATCAAAGATAATATCTCTTCGACCCGCGATATGAGATGGATCCAGAATCAATGGGAGATCCGGAAATTTATTCTGAAGCTCAATAGCTATTTGCCACTCAGGATTATTCCTATATTTCGTCTTTTCGTATGCTGAAAATCCACGGTGAATAACCCCCAGGTTTTTAATATCGGCCGTATGAAATCTTTCTACCGCACCTAACCAAAGAGAAAGGTCCGGGTTAACCGGATTTTTCACCAAAACGGTTTTATCTGTTCCCTTAAGTGCATCGGCAATATCCTGAACAATAAACGGCGAAACGGTGGTTCTGGCACCAATCCAGAGAATATCAACATCGTTTTCCAAAGCAAGGTCTACATGGTGCGAATTCGCAACTTCAGTAGTGGTTAACATCCCTGTTTCTTCTTTGGCTCTTTTTAGCCATTTTAAACCAAGGGCGCCAACGCCTTCAAAATTCCCCGGCCTTGTTCTTGGCTTCCAGATTCCGGCCCGTAAAACCGTGGCATCTGTGTCTTTCAACTGGTGAGCGATCTTCAAAACCTGTTCTTCGGTTTCTGCGCTGCAGGGGCCGGCGATTACCAACGGATGGTCTAATCCGAAATCGTCCAGCCAGTTTCTTAGTTCTTTCTTGTTTTCCATAACTTAAAGTTTAATCCTGATTATTAGTTTATTCCGTTTAATATTGATTTGATATGATTGGTGCGCTGCATCTCTTTATAAACCTCCTGGAAATCGTCTTTTTCCAATAAGTCCTTAAAATGGGTGAGGTTGTTGATATATTCATTCAATGTTTCCAGCACATTCTCCTTATTTTCCTTAAAAATGGGCGACCACATTGCCGGAGAGCTCTTGGCCAACCTCACGGTAGAAGCAAATCCACTTCCGGCAAGATCAAATATATCTCTTTCGTTGCGCTCTTTTTCCAAAACTGTTTTCCCCAGCATGAAGGAGCTGATATGCGATAAATGAGAAACATACGCGATATGGCGATCGTGAGAAACGGGGTCCATATACCGGATGCGCATTCCCAATCGCTGAAAAATTTCCAGCGCTCTTTCCTGAAGTTTAAAAGCCGTTTTTTCTACCTCACAAATAATATTGGTTTTATCCCTGTACAAATTCGGGATCGCCGCTTCAGGCCCGGAAAATTCAGTTCCTGCGATGGGATGGGCAGCTAAAAAATTTCTTCTGTTAGGGTGAGCGGCTAAGGCTTTGCACAATCCTGATTTTGTAGAACCGGCATCAAAAACCAGGGTGTTTTCTTTTACAAAGTCTAAAACTTCAGCAACTACTTTGCCCGCCACATCTACCGGGACTGCCACCAACACCACATCAGCATTTTT
>DATISX010000086.1:0-10057 GCA_035468275.1 Salegentibacter sp. | reverse complement strand
ATTATAGGAGAAACTTCGCGCTTAACCCATTCCCGGGCTGCATCGCGAACCATGTTATGTTCATCGGTTAAAAGCTCATCCAGATTGTAATAATCGGGAGCCTGAAAAAGATCTGGTTTCATGTTGTGTAGAGTTTTACACAAATGTAGCCAAGCTTTTTATAGCAAGCAATTATAATTTCAGGTAGAATTCAGAAACCAGTTGTTTGTATTCTTCGGTATAATTATGTCTGGAAATTTCCAGAATTAGCTCATCATAGAAAGGCTCCTCTTTGCTGAAGCCTAAGTTTATAAGGCTGCGTTTGAGCTCAGACTTGGTATTTCCTTTAACCCGGGTTATTTTCCGTGGAAATAGACCTGAATTTTCCGCTAGTTGAAGGAAATTTTCTTCTTCGCGATAAGGAATGATGCAACTAAAAATGCCTTCTTTGGAAAGTAATTTGGAAGTTCCTGCCAACAGTTCCTGAAACGGTAAGGCTTCAGCAAATCGTGCCTGGTTTCTCTGGGTATTTTCAGATGTAAAATCTTCAGCATAAAAAGGGGGATTGGAAACTATGAGATCATATTTTTCTTCATCCTGCATTTCTTCCACGAATTCATCAAAAGCAGCGTGATAACAGAAGAGTCTGTCTCCCCAGTCGCTATTCTCAAAATTCTCTACGGCTTGTTCGTAAGCATCATCATCAATCTCCAGAGCATCAATAAGTGGAGCAGGGGAGCGTTGTGCCAGCATTAAAGCGATGAGGCCTGTTCCTGTGCCAATATCCAGAATGCTGTCCGGTTGATGCTCCAGGGATGCCCAGGCGCCCAGAAGTACGCCATCTGTCCCAATCTTCATAGCGCAGCGATCCTGAGCCATGCTGAATTGCTTAAACTGAAATAATTTGTCGGACATATTTTAATTTCTAAGATAATTCGAACGTTGACATTTTAAAACTAAAAAACCGCTTCTTTTTAAGGAAGCGGTTTTGGATTTATTGGAGATTTCCGCCTTTACTGAAATATATTCAGCACAGGCTGCGGAAATGACCTTAAATTTTAGTTATTCTCCTAAAGCAACTCTTTCAAAACCTACAACCTGAAGATCTGAATCTACAGATTTTACGTAAGCTGCAACGCTTTGCTTGTTGTCTTTGATATAATCCTGATTTACAAGAGTGTTGTCTTTAAAGAATCTCTGGATTTTACCTTTAGCAATATTGTCTAACATAGCTTCCGGTTTACCTTCTTGACGAAGTTGATCTTTAGCAATTTCGATTTCTTTTTCGATGATGCTTTGGTCTACACCTTCTTCATTAAGAGCAACAGGGTTCATTGCAGCGGCTTGCATAGAAACGTTTTTAGCAGCTTCTTCAGCGCCTTCAACATTTTTAGAAAGTCCGGTTACTACAGCGATCTTGTTTCCGGCGTGGATGTAAGAACCTACGAAAGGAGCTTCAAGGGTTTTGAAAGCACCAATCTCAATCTTCTCACCAATAACACCGGTTTGCTCGGTTAGTTTTTCTTCAACAGTGATTCCTTTGTAATCTGCTTTAAGGAATTCTTCTTTTGAATTAAAATTAATGGCAAGGTCTGCGAAATCGTTAGCCAGTTTTACGAAATCATCGTTCTTGGCTACGAAATCAGTCTCACAGTTAAGAGAGATGAGCACTCCTTTAGTATTGTCGGCATTGGTTTTTGCAATTGCAGCACCTTCAGCTGAATCTCTGTCGGCTCTTTTGGCAGCAACCTTCTGTCCTTTTTTGCGAAGAACTTCAATAGCCTTGTCGAAATCACCATCGGTTTCTACCAAAGCCTTTTTGCAGTCCATCATACCGGCACCGGTTGCTTTTCTTAATTTATTTACTTCTGCAGCAGTTATTTTAGCCATAGTATTGTATTTTAATAAAAAGTCGTTTAGAAACTAACTCAGAAAGAAAGGACTAAACGACTTTTAGATTTTATAAAAATATTGGTTTATTCTTCTTCGTTGGATGATTTAGCCTTGTCAAGAGTTTCCTGCTTGTCTTCAAGCTTAACCTCTTCCTGAGCTTCTTTCATCGCTTTTTTATCTTCAACGTCTTTAGAAGGAACTTCTGCATCTTCAGTCTTAGCTACTTTAGCTTTTGGCTCTTTAACAGCATTTTCCTCAGTTTCTTCTTTTTCAGCTTTTTTAGAATCCTTGCTGGTTTTTCTTTCAGAAAGACCTTCAACAATAGCTTCAGAAACATAAGAAACTACTTTACTGATGGATTTTGAAGCATCATCGTTGGAAGGGATTACATATTCTACCTCACGAGGGTCTGAGTTGGTATCTACCATTGCAAAGATTGGAATGTTCAATTTCTGAGCTTCTTTAATGGCGATGTGTTCACGGGTGATATCAACTACAAACAGCGCTCCTGGGAGTCTGCTCATTTCAGAGATAGAACCAAGGTTCTTCTCCAGTTTAGCTCTAAGACGATCTACCTGAAGACGTTCTTTTTTAGAAAGGGTGTTGAAAGTACCATCTTTTTTCATTCGGTCAATAGAAGCCATTTTCTTAACGGCTTTACGAATGGTTACGAAGTTGGTAAGCATACCACCGGGCCAGCGCTCGGTGATGTACGGCATGTTTGCTTTTTCAGCTTGCTCGGCTACGATCTCTTTAGCCTGCTTTTTGGTAGCTACAAAAAGTATTTTTCTGCCGCTGGCTGCGATTTTCGCTAAAGCCTCTCCGGCTTCCTGCATTTTTGCAGCACTTTTATAAAGGTTGATAATGTGAATCCCGTTACGCTCCATATAGATATATGGGGCCATATTTGGGTTCCATCTTCTTGTAAGGTGTCCAAAATGTACACCTGCATCAAGTAATTCTTTTACTTCTACTTTGTTTGCCATTTTTGTAATAGTTTACGTTCTGTTGAAGATAGCAACAAGTAAGTGGCTATTTTTAGAAAAATACGGCCTTACCTGTTTAGATGCTAAACTAACTTCCGCGGCATGCGGAATAACAACAAAATTCTTTTTAGTATTAAATGAACTTTCGGGAAATTATCCCAATAATAATTAACGTTTAGAGAACTGGAATTTCTTACGGGCTTTCTTCTGTCCGAATTTCTTGCGCTCTACCATTCTTGGGTCTCTGGTCATCAAACCTTCTGGCTTTAACAATGCTCTGTTCTCTGCATCCAGTTCTACCATTGCTCTTGCAAGAGCAAGACGAATAGCTTCTGCCTGACCGGTGATTCCACCCCCGAAAACATTGACTTTAATATCGAAGTTGCCTTCGTTACCGGTAATGTTTAGGGCCTGGTTTACTTTGTACTGAAGTGTTCCTGTAGTAAAGTAATCCTTAAGATCTTTTTTGTTAATGGTAAAGTTCCCGGTTCCTTCAGAAACGTAAACCCTTGCAACCGCTGTTTTTCTACGGCCAATTTTGTGAATAACCTCCATTACTTAAATTCGTTTAAGTTAATAGTTTTAGGTTTTTGTGCATTGTGATCGTGTTCTGATCCAACATAAACCTTTAAATTTCTGAATAGGTCGGCTCCAAGTTTGTTCTTTGGTAGCATCCCTTTTACTGCTTTCTCAACAAGACGCTCTGGCGCTTTGTCGAATAATTCAGAAGCTGTTAAACTTCTCTGTCCCCCTGGATAACCGGTGTGGCGAATATATTCTTTCGCATCCCATTTCTTTCCGGTTAAGTTGATTTTTTCAGAATTGATAACAATTACGTTATCACCACAATCAACGTGTGGGGTAAAATCAGGCTTATGCTTACCTCTTAGTAGCTTGGCTACTTTAGAAGAAAGGCGGCCTAAAGTCTGTCCTTCAGCATCTACAAGAACCCATTCCTTAGAAACGGTGGCCTTGTTTGCCGATACTGTTTTGTAGCTTAATGTGTCCACACTAATTAAATTTACTTATTATTAAACATTCCATTCCCGTTCCCTTCATGAATCATGGCGGGAAAACGGGGTGCAAATGTACAATTATAAATTCATATAGCAAATATGTGTCTTATTAATTTATTTCTTCCGAAGTCGCTGTAACTCAAGACATTTTATCTGCGTTTTTTCTAAAGAGATTTAAATAAAGTATGTGCATGTCTAAAGGAGTTTTTCTCTATTAATAAATCATGTCGAAGCCGGCTTGTTGGCTGCGACTAGCGACAAAAGGTTTATTAACAACGATAAACGGCATGTTAGGTGTTAAAAAAGTCATAAAACTCCTTAAAGTTTTTTAAATTTGTCTCCAAAAAAGAAATAACCCCCCAATTGCTATGAAGAATTTGATGAAGTACAGGAGTGTAGCCATAACTTTAATTTTGGTGGTGCTATTTACCAGCTGTGCGAAAGATAGTTTAGACGTTAATGCCGAAAATCTGCAAGTGACAAACCTTATTATTACAAAAAGTGAACTTGAAGGAGAATGGGATTTAACCGGAATGATTTCCGAAGAACCCGTAGACCTTAACAATGATGGCGTATTTAGTAATAATCTATTAGATGAAGCTTCCTGTTTTGACAGGATGAATGCGGTGTTTAATAATGATGGTAGTTTTTCAACCATCAATGGCCGGCTTGATTTTAATGCCGGAGCAAATGCAGATAGCTTTACCTGTGGAAATGACCGTCAGGATTTTGGCACCTGGGACCTTAGGGATGATAATATTCTAATGCTTACAATGACTATTAATGGACAAAATTATACCCATGAAAAAATTCTGGAGGTAGATGGTAATACCTTCGCCTTTGAGATTTCCAAAATTGAATCAAATGAATATGTGGATGATCCGGGAGATAGCCAGGCTTCACACGTAACAATTCTTTCATTGGAATACACCAGGGTTAATTAGTTCTTCCATTCAAATTCTAATAATTAAAAAGAGGCTGTCCAATTTGGATAGCCTCTTCTATTCATTCTGAATTAAGAATGGTTAATTTATAATTCGTATCCTAAATCCTCTAATGCATCTACAATTAAATCTGCATAATATGCAGGAGTAGCCGACGGGGTTACACCATAGTTATAACCAAATTCAATTCTATCAGATAAACCAAAGTTACCGCTGTAATTTCCTGTTCCGTTTTCCACATAGTCAATTAAGGACTTAAAGTTGGTGAAAGCTACATAACCAGGAGTTTCAACCTGGAAAATTACTCCCCGGTAATAGTTTACAGCAAAGGAATTTAACCTGGTCCTAAGGGTTGTAATATCTGAATCGAAGGCTCCAGTTCTGGTTGTATTTTCATCCCAGCCTGTATATCCCGTATGGTAAATATATTCGGCTTCGTCCTGGAAAACCATAGCGATAACATTTCCGCTGGGAGACTCGCCCTGGATATTAAGCATATTAAAGGTCCTTTCATCAGAAACTGAAATTACTTTCACCTTGTTGTTGTAGGCATTTTCATCATTATCGTATAATGCGATTAAAGCGTCTTTTAATAATGTACTGCGCATTTCTTGAAGTGGAGACAAAGTACCGTCCATAGAACCTGAAGAATCGAAGTAGATATATATGTTGGTATCCTCATCAATTACAGGTGGGGTTCCATTATCTGTTAATGGTGGTGAATCTGTGGCGCAGCCAACACCTTCTCTAAAGTGCCAGTAATCCAATGCATCTTCTCCATCAAATAAGGTTCTTACCTGTACATCGGTTAGTGTGAAGCTTCGTATTACTTCTTCGGTTACATCACCGTAAGCATCAGAATTAAGTAATGTGATCTCCACATAGTAATTGTCTACAGTATCCTCTCCACCTACATCAGGTAAAGCTACACAAACTGTAGTACCGGCGTAATCTCCGTTTTCATCCAGCTCAACAGTATTGCGGACATCAGAATGTATTAAATCTCCGTTATCATCATCTCCACTCCAGATATTAACTGAATATTCTGCAGGATAATGTCTTCCATCATCATCACAGTAATTTCCAAAAATGCAAAACTCTATTGCCTGAGTTGGGTGAAGGTCAAAAAATAAGTAACCAAATTCATTAACATCACGATCATCAAAACATAGCACTTCTACATCCAGGTATTTTTTTGTTCCTGCTCCCAGATCAAAATCCATTGGAAGTGGGGTGGTCACCCATTCTATGAAGTCGCTTTCCCCGTAAGGAGCAAGCCAGATAAGATTGTCATCCTCATCATATACTGCAAAGAAATCCAGACTGTAAGGACCGGGTTCTAATTCCAATTCTGAAGCTTCTACAGTGAAGTATTCCTCCTCACCGTCATCATCATAATCTCCCGGGGTTGGGTTTACATCAACTTCCAAAGGATCTTCATAACTTCCTACCGAGCTTGTGCCGCTTAATACCACTTGAACGTAGGCAGGAACTTGATCGGAACATTCCGGGTAAGACATAGCTTGTCTTGTTTGGGAATCATCGAGTAAGTCATTGAGAACAGCTCCAAAATTCAGTGTTGCCATTTCAGGATCATCTGCTGGGATAGAATCAATTTCATCTTGACTGCAGGCAGTCATTAACATAGTCAGAACGGCCATGTACATCAGGTAATTTTTAAATCTTTTCATAATTAAAAGTTTTTGGTTAAATATTGAATGATTAATAAAATCCAAAGTCAGTTAACCATAAAAGAGGTAGATGTCCAAAAAGGACATAGTTGATCTGGGAGGGACGGAGCTAAAAAAAATGTAGGGATTAATCAAGACCAGTTTACAAAGGTGTCCAGTATGATTCTTTCAAATATAGAATTATAATACGCCTGTAGACAATGGGGGAATGCCCGTATTATTCGGAAAATAATACGGGAAATGCTTTTAATACTGCTGTTTACAAATTTTTCATCTAATTAATGTGCTTCCAGCCAGTTCTGGCCTGTGCCTACCTCAACATCCAATGGAACTTCAAGTTTATAAGCGTTTTCCATTTCGGTTTTGATCATTTTACTAATCTCAACCAGCTCATCTTTATGGGCGTCAAAAACCAATTCATCATGCACCTGAAGCAGCATTTTGGTTTTGTAATTCTCTTCAGTGAGTTTTCGGTGAATGTTGATCATCGCTAGTTTTATAATGTCGGCGGCGCTTCCCTGGATTGGGGCATTAACAGCATTTCTTTCGGCTGCACCTCTAACCACAGCATTTTGCGAATTAATGTCTTTTAAATAACGTCTTCGGCCCAAGATGGTTTGTACGTAACCGTGCTCACGGGCAAAAGCAACCTGATCCCCGATGTAATTGGTGAGTTGTGGATAGGTTCTATAGTAGGTGTCAATTAGTTCCTTGGCCTCGCTGCGGGATAAATTGGTCTGGTTGCTTAAACCAAAGGCAGAAACCCCGTAAACAATTCCGAAATTCACTGTCTTTGCATTGCCCCGTTGCTCTCTGGTTACCTCTTCCAAAGGCACGTTAAAGACTTTTGCCGCTGTTGAAGCGTGAATATCTTCCCCATTTTTAAAAGCATTTATCATATTTTCTTCATTACTAAGCGCAGCAATAATTCTCAATTCTATTTGGGAATAATCCGCAGCCAAGAGGATATAGTTTTCGTCTCTTGGAACAAAGGCTTTTCTCACTTCTCTCCCACGCTCTGTTCTTATTGGGATATTCTGAAGGTTGGGGTTGTTGGAACTCAACCTCCCGGTTGCGGCAGTGGTTTGCACATAATCGGTATGAACTCTTCCAGTCGTCTTTTCGATCTGATTTGGTAAAGCTGTTACATAAGTATTTAACAATTTTACCAGTGCCCGGTATTCCAGCACATGTTGTATGATCTTATTTTCTTTAGCTAAAACCGAAAGTACATCTTCACTGGTAGAATATTGGCCTGTTTTAGTCTTCTTGGGTTTTTTAACCAATTCCATTTTTTCAAAAAGAATAACTCCAAGTTGTTTTGGAGAACTGATCTTAAATTCTTCTCCGGCTTCAAAAAATATTTTCTTCTCCAACTCTGCAATGTCATTTTGTAAAGCCTCGGTTAGAGAATTCAGGAATTTTTCGTCCAGTTTTATTCCTTCCAGCTCCATATCAGCAAGTACGCTCACTAGCGGGATTTCTATTTCATCAAAGAGTTTTCGGGTATTCGCCTCTTTTAATTCTGCCTCAAAGAATTTTTTTAGCTGAAGAGTGACATCGGCATCTTCCACGCCATATTCGGTTTGTTGCTCCAACGGCACATCCCGCATAGATTTTTGATTTTTACCTTTTTTCCCGATCAAATCTGAAATAGGCTGCGGACTGTAATTCAGGTAAGTTTCAGCCAACACATCCATATTGTGGCGCATGTCGGGATTGATGAGATAATGAGCGATCATGGTGTCAAAGAGCTGGCCCTTAATTCTTATCCCATATTTTGCCAGTACCTTAATATCGTATTTTAAATTCTGTCCTATTTTTTCAATGCTTTCATCTTCAAAAAACGGTCTTAATTCTTCGATGAGGCTTTGTGCTTCTTCTCTGTTTTCAGGGAAAGGTAAATAGAAGCCTTTGCCGGTTTCCCAGGAAAAACCAATCCCAACCAGTTCGGCTTCAAGGGCGTTTAAACTTGTGGTTTCAGTATCAAAACACACGCTTTTTTGCTTCATCAGATTTTTTAGAAAAAGGCTTCGTGCCATTCCTGTGGTAAGGCTCTGGTAAACGTGCGGAGTGTCTTTTAAGGTTTTTCTTCCTGAAGTTGATTCTATAATTTCTTCGGAGTTAGCTCCAAAAAGTGAAAACTGGCCTTCCCCGGCTGTTTTCGCATTCTGTCTGGCCGATGGAGAATTGGTAACCTGGGTTTGGACAGGCTGCTGCTCTCCGCTAAATAATTTTAAAAACTGGTCTTTAAGCCTTCTGAATTCAAGCTCATCAAATATCTTCTGAACTTTTTCAGCATCAGGTTGGGAGAGTTCATAATCTTCGGCGTGGAATTTTACATCGCAATCAGTTAAAATGGCAGCAAGTTTTTTAGACATAATACCCTGCTCTTTATGAGCCTCAACTTTTTCCCGCATTTTACCTTTCAGTTTATCGGTATTGGCTAACAGATTTTCCATGCTTCCAAACTCCTTGATAAACTTTTTAGCGGTTTTCTCTCCAACTCCCGGAAGCCCGGGAATATTGTCCACAGCATCGCCCATCATCCCAAGAAAATCAATGACCTGGTCTGGAGTCTCAACTTCAAATTTCTTTTGCACCTCCGGAATTCCCCAGATCTCGATGCCATTTCCCATTCTTGCAGGGCGGTACATAAAAATATTTTCAGTGACTAATTGGGCAAAATCTTTATCGGGAGTAACCATATAAACCCGGTAATTTTCCTTTTCGGCCTGTTGGGCGAGGGTGCCTATGATGTCATCGGCTTCACAGCCCGGGAGCACCACCACAGGAATGTGCATAGCATTCAGTATATCCTGAATAATCGGGATGGCCTCTTTTATGGGTTCCGGGGTAGCATCCCGGTTTGCTTTGTACTCGGTAAACATTTCGGTACGCACTACGCTGCCTTCCTTATCAAAACAAACTGCCAAATGATCTGGTCTTTCCCTTCTAATCACATCGAACAGTGAATTCATAAAACCCATAATGGCCGAGGTGTCAAAACCTTTGGAATTTATCCTGGGGTTCTTTATAAAGGCATAATAACCACGGAAAATCAAGGCATAGGCATCAACTAGAAACAGGCGTTTTTGATCAGACATAAATCGGAGGTTTATTTTTTCCTAAGAATATTTCAAAACTACAAAGATAAAATCATACCTCACCTGAGCCTTAGTAAAAAATGAAAAACAAAGGCAGGCTTTTTGCAAAGAGGAAGAACTGCTACTAATCTTTTGAACTTATACAGGAGTTAAAACTTCTGTTAACGAAGCCTTTAAAGCAGAAGTTAAAAGTATATTTGCAAAAAAATTCAGATTTTCAATGCGCTGGCTCATTTTTATAGGTTTTTACCTCATTATTGATATTTATGCCTTTCAGGTTTTACGGAATTTCACCCGTAGTAATTGGACGATTATTATATATATTCTTATTTCGGTTGCGGTGGTAGGGAATTTTATCTATCAATGGATGCAACCCAGCGATGGCAGTGTTCTCTCCGGTGCTCGTGGATATGCCTTTGGCTTTCTTCTGGCGGTGATGCT
>DATISX010000085.1:0-11141 GCA_035468275.1 Salegentibacter sp. | reverse complement strand
GAATCGGTGTTGCAGACTACGAAATCTACTCCTTTAATTCCCAGCTGGAACATGTGATTTATGGCGTTGCTTCCGCCGCCGCCTACACCAATAACTTTTATGACGTTCGATTGGTTTTTTGGTAAATCGAATGCTATGTTTCCGAATTCTGTACTGCTCATAAATTCTGTTTTACTGGTTCTCTCTTTTACTCTGCGTTATCTAAAAAATCTTTAAACTTTTCTGCCCATTTATCGAAAATACTCTTTCGGGTATGTTTTCCGGGGGCATTGGGGTCGGGTTTCAGGTCTTCCTGATCATCAATATCTTCATCAAAGCTTTCTTTAAGCTCTTCTTCTCGTTGCTCCTTGCTCTTCATCAATGCTTCTTCCTGAAACTTTTTTGCTCCGTGTTCCAGGCTGTTCATCACTAATCCTACTGCGGTAGCATATACCGGACTGGTAGTTTCAGAATCATTATTTCCTGCAAGATGCTCATTAGGATAACCTATTCGGGTATCCATTCCGGTAATATATTCGGCAAGCTGCTTAATATGTTTTAGCTGCGCCCCACCACCGGTAAGTACCATTCCGGCAATTAATTTCTTCTTTTGCTCCTCATGTCCGTAGTTTTTAATTTCCAGGTAAACCTGATCTATTATCTCAACTACTCTTGCATGAATGATCTTTGATAGGTTTTTCAAGGTAATCTCTTTAGGTTCTCTTCCGCGTAAACCGGGAATAGAAACTATTTCGTTATCCTTATTTTCTCCAGGCCATGCCGAACCGAATTTTATCTTCAGTAATTCAGCTTGTTTTTCTATAATTGAACACCCTTCCTTGATATCCTCTGTGATCACATTTCCGCCAAATGGGATAACCGCTGTATGCCGAATAATCCCATCTTTAAAAATGGCAAGATCGGTGGTCCCCCCACCTATGTCGATGAGAGCTACTCCCGCTTCCTTTTCTTCCTGACTCAATACGGCATTCGCCGAAGCCAGGGGTTCCAGGGTCACTGCTGAAAGTTCCAGGCCTGCACTTTTAACACATCGTCCAATATTTCTGATGGAAGAAACCTGACCTACCACTACATGGAAGTTGGCTTCCAGCCTACCTCCATACATTCCAATTGGTTCTTTAATTTCGGCCTGCCCATCAACTTTGTATTCCTGAGGCAGAACATGTATAATCTCCTCCCCGGGAAGCATTACCAGTTTATGCACCTGGTTGCAAAGGGTATGGATATCATCGGCATCAATAACCTCATCAGGATTTGGTCGGGTTATATAATCGCTGTGTTGCAGGCTACGAATATGTTGCCCCGCAATTCCAACTACCACATCTTCGATCTTAAGGCCCGAATCAGCTTCTGCTTCCTGAATAGCCTGTTGAATAGACTGAATGGTTTGCGTGATATTATTTACCACCCCGCGGTGAACACCAAGACTTTTGGATTTACCAATCCCCACGATCTCCACTTTGCCGTATTCGTTTTTACGACCTATCATAGCCACGATCTTCGTGGTCCCTATATCTAATCCTACTGCAATATCGCTTTGTTCCATAATTTACTTTTTCGTGCAAACAACCTGGTTTCCAAATTGTAAGTTCACTTTTTTATAGGCATCCAGTTTATCGTCTTTAAGCGCTTTTTTATAAAAGACCTTAAAATTGTTGAACTTCAAAGGAATATCTTCAGCCTTTCCGAAATACACACTAAAATCAAGTTTGCGCATTTCCAGCTCGAATTTTCCGCCGTTCAATCTGTTTATACCTGTAATATGCTGGGTTAAAAATTTATCGTTCTTTATGTAATTTACCAACGGGTACACTTCAGATACATTCTCATCATCAAACCCGAAAAGCAGCGGCACTCTGGCCGAGTAATAAGGTGAAAGAGGCATTACTTCCCCTTTTCTGTCCAGGTAGAATGAAGACTTCCCCACTGCGCGCCCAATTGGTTTCCGCTGACTGATATCGGCTTTGAGTTTGCCATCAAGATTCAGGTAAACTTCTGCGTTTTCAATCATATCGTGGTTATTCAGTAGGATTTCCACCCTATTCAAATCTAAAGTTTCTTTATCTATGCTCGTAAGGGCCAGGTTATTTTGTATTAACAACTTATTAACCGCTTCTTCAGTGATATAGAGGTTTTCATCCTCGATAAATTCAATGTTCACCTCACTGATTTTTCGGGATTTGTGGCGATGTTCGGCAAAACCGTATAAAAAGCCTACCAGCACCAGTAAAAACAAGCCTTTTATGTAGCCCATCTTACTTTTCATTTAGAAGGATATTTTTTAAAGGTTCAACTTCTTCTCCAATATCTCCGGCACCCATCATCACGATAACGCCGGCCTTACTCTTCTTCACTTCTTCTGAAAGCTGTTCTTTTGTGATAAGCTTCTTTGAATTCATCTTAATTTGATCAAACAACCATACCGAATTAATCCCTTCAATTGGTTGTTCCCTTGCAGGATAAATATCCAACAACAACAACTCATCAAATTTGGCCAGGCTTTTGGCAAAATCGTCTCCAAAATCCCTGGTTCTACTAAATAAATGTGGCTGAAATACCGCCAGGACTTTTTTCCCAGGATGCATTTCTCTTACTGCCTGGTGAACCGCTTCAATTTCTGCAGGGTGATGTGCGTAATCATCAATGAGCACGAGCTCATCGGTTTTTATTTTATAGGTAAATCTACGCCTCACACCTTTAAAGCTAAATAAAGCCCTGGCGAGTCGTTCATCGGTTGGGGAGCCGTATTGAATAGCCATCGCCAGGGCTGTTATTGCATTAAGCAAATTGTGTTTGCCGGGTAGATTAAATTTTAAATCCTTAATTACTCCATTTGGGGTTCTTAAATTGAAATGGTAGGTACCATTTTCAATCCTTATATCTGTGGCCGCATAATCAGCATCATCTTCAATACCAAGAGTTGTTCCTGCAATCGGTAGACCATTCTTTACAAAAAGCGTTCCTGATTCGGGAACGAGAGCTGCAAAATCCCGGAAAGTTTTTTCCAGTTCCTCTTTCTCGCCGTAAATATCCAGATGATCGGCATCCATAGAGGTGATTGCCGCAATATTTGGAGCAAGCTGCAGAAAGGAACGATCAAACTCATCGGCTTCTACCACGATCACTTCATTCCCCTTTAGAATAAGATTACTTTGAATATCTTCGCTTATTCCCCCCAGGAATCCTGTAACGGGAGCTCCTGTTTCTTTCAGTAAATGGCCGAGAATTGCGGTAGTTGTGGTTTTTCCATGAGTTCCGGCAACAGCAAGGGTTTGCTTCCCTTTCGAGATAAGCCCTAACACCTCAGCACGCTTTTTCAGCGGAAACTCCCGACTAATAAAATATAACCACTGCTTATGTTCCTTCGGAATAGCAGGTGTATAAACCACAAGCGTACCTTCCAGATGAGTAAAATCATCAGGAATACTAGCTACCGCTTCATCATAAATTACCTGAATACCTTCACTCTCCAAAGTTCTGGTGAGCGGAGTAGAAGTTTTATCGTAACCGGCTACATTTTTTCCCTGGAATTTGAAATAACGCGCCAGCGCACTCATCCCTATTCCGCCAATGCCGATAAAGTAAATGTTCTTTATGTGGTTTAATTCGATCAAAATTATTTTCCTATTAGTTTTTCTACTTCATCTACTATTGCCGAGGTGGCATTTGGCAAAGCCAATTCTTTAATATTTCGGCTTAATTAGTTCTGCTTTTCTTCTGAATTCAGCAAGCCAAAAAATTCTGTTTGGAACTTATCTTCCAGCTCATTTTCAGTTAGCATCAACGCCGCATTTTTTTCAGCAACTGAACGCGCATTTTTCGCCTGATGATCTTCTGCCACATTGGGCGAAGGAATAAACATTACCGGTTTCCCAACAATGCATAATTCTGAAACGCTTATTGCACCGGCTCGTGAAATGATCACATCGGCTGCTGCATAGGCCAGATCCATCCTGTTCAGGAATTCATGGGTTTGCACAAATTTCCCGTTGTACTTTTTATATTCACTGAAATACAATTTCCCCGTTTGCCAGATCAACTGAATTTCCTTTTCCTCAAATTCTTCAGCAAATTTCTCCGCCAAAAGGTTAATCCTTCTCGCACCAAGACTTCCGCCCAGCACTAACACAGTTTTCTTAGTAGGATCAAGTTTAAAAAAATCCAGAGCTTCCGCTCTTTTTGAATTCACTTCCAGTAAATCCTGCCTAACAGGATTACCTGTAATCACGGTCTTTTCCGCAGGGAAAAATCGTTTTACCTCTTCATAGGCTGCACAAATTCTATTCACCCTTTTCGCAAGGAGACGATTGGTAATTCCCGGATAGGAATTTTGTTCCTGGATAAGGCTTGGAATTTTCTCAGAACTCGCCACTTTTAATAATGGTCCGCTGGCGAAGCCTCCGGTTCCTATCACTACATCCGGTTTAAAATCTTTTATTATTTTTCTTGACTTTTTCAGACTACTCAACAACTTAAATGGGAAACCAAGATTTTTCAGACTTAGTTTCCGCTGAAATCCGCTTATCCATAAACCTTCAATCTTATAGCCGGCCTGAGGCACCTTTTCCATCTCCATTCTGTCCTTTGCGCCTACAAACAGAAATTCGGTTTCAGGATGGCGCATTTTTATCTCGTTTGCGATTGCAATCGCCGGATAAATATGGCCTCCTGTTCCTCCTCCTGATAATATGACGCGTAGGTCTTTTCTCATTTTATATGGCTTCGCTTAAAATATCAAGCGGGTTTTCTTCTTCGTTTAAACGCTCTTCAGCTTCTTTAATTTCTTCCCTTTTGGCACTCACGCTAAGGATAATTCCAAGCGCCATACAAGTCATCCAAATTGAGGTCCCCCCGCTACTGATTAACGGCAGGGTTTGCCCGGTTACCGGAAACAATTCTACAGCCACCGCCATATTGATGAGTGCCTGGAAAATTATCGGTAAACCAACTCCCATAACAACCAGTTTTCCGAACATGGTATTGGCCTTGGTCGCTACAATTATTATTCGGAATAAAAGCATTAAATATGCACTCATAACACCAAAAGCTCCTAGCAATCCCATCTCTTCAACTATTATCGCGTAAATAAAATCGGAAGAAGATTGAGGTAAAAAGTTTCGCTGTACGCTTTTGCCTATTCCTGTCCCAGTCACTCCACCACGGGCAATAGCGATCTTAGCCTTTTCTATTTGATAATCGGCTTCAGTATCTTCATCATTGGAAAAATTCTCAATTCTGCTTGTCCACGTATCTACTCTATTTGGCAAAAGTCCTGGGAAGGCCTTGGCTGTAAGAATGAACATGGTGAGCAAAAGCAAGCCCGATAAAACAATAATTCCAAGATATTTTGCAGGATATCCTCCTAAAAACATCAATACCAGAACCATACAAAATATAATGGCTGTAGTTGAAAAGTTAGCCGGCAAAATTAACATTAATACCAGGCCAACTGGCACCCAAAGTGGCAAAATAGACTCTTTAAAGCTTAAATCTTTATGGGTCATTTTGGAGAGGTACCTCGCCACATAAACCATCAAAACCACCGATGCCAGGGTAGACGATTGAAATGAAACTCCTAGTACCGGAATCTGAATCCAGCGGCTTGCGTTAGCTCCATCAATTACCGTTCCCTGAAAGGCGGTGTATAATAAGAGAATTATGACTACAGGCAAAAATAAAATTGAGAGCCCGCGGAAATAATGATAAGGTATTTTATGAATGGCAAAAAGCAATGAAAAGCCAAGCACGAGGTGAAAAAAGTGAACGACCACATACTTAAATGTGCTTCCATCTCCATAGAGGTATGCAAGGTTACTACTGGCGCTGTAAACCGGCAAAAATGAAAATAGTGCCAACAAGCCGGCGGTTGCCCAGATAACCTTGTCTCCTTTAAGATTTGAAAAAAAGTTGTTCATTTAAATAATGCTCTTTTCAGCTTTTAATTTTTATAAATTTCTTACTGCGTCTTTAAATTGTCTCCCTCGGTCTTCATAATTTTCAAAAAGATCGAAACTGGCGCAGGCCGGAGATAATAACACCGAATCTCCCTTTTCAGAAAGCCGGTATGCCATTTTTACGGCTTCAGCCATAGATTGGGTTTCCACAATAGTTTCAACACAATTTCCGAAGGTATTCAGCAGCTTTGCATTATCTACTCCAAGGCAGATTATTGCCTTCACTTTTTCGTTTACAAGAGGCAAAAGGTCATCGTATACATTTCCTTTATCTACCCCGCCAACGATCCAAACTGTTTCAGATTCCATACTCTCCAAAGCATAAAATGTAGCGTTCACATTAGTCGCCTTGGAATCATTTATATACTGAACATTATTGATCTTCAAAACCTTTTCCAGTCGGTGTTCCACCCCCTGAAAATTCTCCATACTTTCTCGAATGGTATCTTTTCTAATTCGTAATAATTGTGCGACTGTAGAAGCAGCCATGGCATTTTTGGTATTGTGTTTACCTTGCAGACCTAATGTTGTTGTTGGCATATTAAATTGATCGTTTTTAATGTTTATTACAATATTTTCGTTTTCTATACTCGCTCCATTTTGAATCTTCTTCTCCAGTGAAAATGGAAGCTTTTGTGCTTTAACTTTGTTGTTTTTCAACCATTCCTCAATAATTTCATCATCTGCATCGAAAATGAAAAAATCATCTTCGGTTTGATTTTCGGTGATCCTGAATTTTGATGCTACATAATTCTCTAGCTTATAATCATATCTGTCCAGATGATCTGGGGTTATATTGGTTAACACAGCTATATCTGGCCTGAAATTCTCTATTCCGTCCAGCTGAAAACTGCTGAGTTCCAGTACAAACCAATCGGGATTTGTTTCAGCAACCTGTTTTGCAAAGCTGTCTCCAACATTCCCAGCCATTCCTGCCGAAATTCCACCGGCTTTCAGAATATGGTGAATGAATTTCGTGGTGGTGGTCTTCCCATTGCTTCCTGTTACTCCAATAATCTTTGCTGAAGTAAAAGCAGCAGCAAATTCTATTTCCGAAATCACCGGAATCCCAAGTTCCTTTAGTTTTAAAACTATTGGAACAGTATCGGGAATCCCCGGACTTTTCATCACCACATCGGCATCGAGAATCTTAGCTTCTGTATGCTGTAATTCCTCCCATTCAACCTCATTATTTAAAAGAACTTCTTTATACTTTTCTTTAATCTTTCCCTTATCTGAAACAAAGACTCTAAAGCCTTTTTTCTTTCCCAGAATAGCCGTTCCGGCTCCACTTTCTCCACTTCCCAGGATCACCAGTTTTTGTGAACCTGATTCACTGATATTCCTCCAGTCCTTCTTCATTATCGCACTTTAAGGGTGATGATGGTCACAATAGCAAGGAAAATCCCCACGATCCAGAACCTCACCACAATCTTACTCTCGTGATATCCTCTTTTCTGATAATGATGATGCAAAGGAGACATCAGAAAAATTCTTCTTCCTTCTCCGTATTTTCGTTTGGTAATCTTAAACCAGGCAACCTGCAAAACCACCGAAAGATTTTCCATTAGAAAAATTCCGCACAGAATCGGGATCAATAATTCCTTACGGGTGGCAATAGCCAGCACCGCGATTATTCCACCAATCGTCAGACTTCCCGTATCTCCCATGAAAACCTGTGCCGGATAGGTGTTATACCATAAAAAACCAACCAGGGACCCGGCAAAGGCAGTTATATAAATTGTCATTTCGCCCGAGCGGGGGATGTACATGATGTTCAAATAATCTGAAAAAATGATGTTACCGGATACCCAGGCAAAGATCCCGAGCGTTAATACAATTATGGCTGAAGAGCCCGCAGCCAGGCCATCAATCCCGTCGGTTAAATTGGCGCCATTGGAAACAGCAGTCACAATAAAGATCACAATGGGAATGAAAATGAGCCAGGCATAATTTTTAAGTACAGGATCTATCCAGGTAATAAGGCTGGAGTAATCGAATTCATTATTTTTTACAAAGGGAATTGTAGTAGTAGTGGTTTTTTCTTCAGGCCCCATAACGATATCATCGGTATTAACCATCAACTCCTGCTGTTGAGTAGCTGGCCTGTTGGTTTCTTCCTTTACAGTTATCCCAGGATGAAAATACATTGTGGCTCCAACTATAAGCCCAAGCCCCACCTGGCCTATTACCTTAAACTTTCCAGACAGACCTTCTTTATCTTTTTTAAAGGTTTTAATATAATCGTCTATAAAACCAATTGCCCCCATCCAAAGGGTTGTAACAATGAGTAGAATAACATAGATATTATCTAACCTGGCGAAAAGCAATACAGGAATTAGAGTGGCAATAATTATAATAAGCCCTCCCATGGTAGGCGTCCCTGATTTTTCACTCTGTCCTTCAAGACCTAGATCTCTAACGCTTTCACCAATTTGTTTTGTTCTTAGATAATTGATAATCCTCTTACCATAAATAGTAGAAATTGCAAGGGCAAGGATAATTGCCATGCCAGACCTAAAGGAGATATACTGGAAAAGTCGCGCTCCCGGCACCTGGTATTCTGCATCTAAATATTCAAATAGGTAGTATAACATATCCTTGCTTACAACCTGCCAGGGCAGGCTTTGTTCTATTTATCTAATTGTTTTAAAAATTCTGCTACTATTTTGAAATCATCAAAATCAAATCTTTCCCCATTGACTTCCTGATAGGTTTCATGACCTTTCCCTGCAATAAGGATAATATCTTTACCGGACGCCATCTGGCAGGCTGTTTTAATCGCCTGTTTCCTGTTGGTGACCGCATTGGTTTTTTTGAAATTCTGAGGTTCCACGCCGGCTTCAATCTCCTCTATGATCTTATCGGGATCTTCGGTTCTTGGGTTATCACTGGTAAAGATCACATCTGTACTCAGCGCCGAAGCGATATGGCCCATCTTTGGACGTTTCGTTCTATCCCTGTCTCCTCCACAACCAACTACGGTGATCAGTTTTTCATTCTTGGTTCTGATGCTGTTTATTGTTTCAAGCACATTTTTTAGGGCATCAGGGGTGTGGGCATAATCTACTATTGCGGTGATCTTTTCTTTATCGGAAATCAAATACTGAAACCTTCCACTCACCGAATCCAGTTCACTGATGATCTTCAGGGTTTCAAGTGTTTCCAGACCAAGCAATTCAGCAGTTGCATAAATTGCCAGAATATTATAGGCGTTGAAATTCCCTATAAGTTTGGTCCAGAGTTCCTGGCCATTTACCTTCAGCAATAATCCGGTAAACTGATTTTCCAGGATTTGTGCTTTATAATCGGCGTAAGATTTTAGGGCGTAAGTATATTTAACCGCTTTGGTATTTTGAAGCATTACCAAGCCGTTTTTATCATCGACATTGGTAAGCGCAAAAGCGGAAGCCGGTAATTCATCGAAGAATCGTTTCTTCACGTCACGGTATTCAGCAAAATCCTTGTGATAATCAAGGTGATCATGTGACAGATTGGTGAAAATTCCACCTTTAAATTCCAAAGCGCTTGTTCGGTGTTGCGCAATGCCGTGAGAGCTGACTTCCATAAAGCAGAACTCCACACCAGCATCATTCATCTGCCTCAGGTAGGAATTTATGCTAAGGGAATCAGGAGTTGTTCTTACGGCGTCAAAACTCCTATCACCAACCATCACCTTTACGGTTGAAAGCAAACCAACTTTAAATCCTGCTTTGGTAAAAAGCTGATATAATAAGGTTGCAATAGTGGTTTTCCCGTTGGTTCCTGTAACACCAACCAGTTTTAATTTTTCTGAAGGATTATCGTAGAAATTCGCTGCCATATAAGCCAGCGCCTTTTGAGAGTCGCTAACCTGCACATAAGTAACCCCGTTGACGATATTTTTAGGCAGCTCTTCGCAAATCACTGCCAATGCTCCCCGGTTTACCGCCTGCTCAATAAATTGATGTCCGTCGGAAAGTGTTCCGCGAATGGCTACAAACACATCGTTTAATTCTACTTTTCGCGAATCAAACTGAATGTTGTTCACCGCTACCGAAGTATTCCCGGTAACAGCTTCCATGGAAACCCTGTATAATATGTCTTTTAATATCTTCAACTTAAATGCAGATTAACCTCTTGCTTATTTTTTATTTTCTGACCGGCGGAAACCGACTGTGTTTTCACTTTCCCTTTTCCAACGAATTTCACTTCCAGTCCAAGATTCTCTAAAAGTGAAACTGCATCCATGGCCGGCATTCCAACCACATCTGGCATAATTATTTTCTCGTCCTGGATCTTGGTATAGTATTTTTCGAAATCATCTTCTATAATTTCATTTTCTACACCAATAGAATCCAGTTCATCTTCGATTGGCGTATCAGTATAGATTTTTTGGGCGATACGTTTAAAAACCGGCCCACTAACATCGGCCCCGTAATAACCTACTTTATTATTTGGCTTATGGATTACCACAATGCTGGTATATTTGGGGTTTTCTGCAGGGAAGTATCCTACAAACGAGGAAATATAGCGAGGGTTTGAACCCCAATCATCCATCCAATATTCGGTTTGAGCGGTTCCCGTTTTTCCGGCCATGGAGAAATTTGGCGAGTACAGACTTTTAGCCGTTCCACGCTCAACTACATTTTTCAACATTTCCTGAACTTTCGAAAGGGTTTCGGGAGAACAAATCGCAGGATTGATCACTTCTTTATCAAACTTCTGAATGGTTTTATCCCATTCTTTTACCTCTCTTATAAAACGTGGTTTTACCATCTCCCCATTGTTCGCGACCGCATTGTAAAACGTAAGGGTTTGAAGCGGTGTCATCTGGATACTTCCATAACCGTAGGCCATCCAGGGTAAGGAAAGACCTGACCATTTTTTATCGCCCGGCTGCGGAATATAAGGCACGCCTTCTCCTTTAATATCAAGACCCAACGGCTCATTGAGGTTCATTGAATTCATTTTATCAATAAACTTCTTAGGGTTCTCCTTGTAGTTATCATATATAATTTTAACTGCACCTACGTTAGAAGAAACCTCGAAAGATCTGGCAACGCTAATATCTCCATAACCACCGTGTTTTGAATCTCTAACCATCCTGCCTCGTATGGGAAGTCGGCCATTGCCGGTTTCCAGCACATCGCCGGTATCGATTACCTTGTGATCGAGAGCCGCAACCATGGCCATCAACTTAAAAGT
>DATISX010000084.1:0-7728 GCA_035468275.1 Salegentibacter sp. | reverse complement strand
AATGTTCGATGCCAGCGCGATGGGCGTAGGTTCTTACGAAGTAACCTACACCGTTGAGCCAATCAACCAATGTGGAGTTGCTACCTCGACTCTAACTGTTACAGTAAATGAAGTGCCTGACGCTCCGACTGCTCCTGAATTGGATGCTTTCTGTGCGATTGAAATGGCAACAGGTGCCGATCTTCCTTCTGAAGATAATCAAACCTGGTATGCTGATGCAGATCTTACCACAATGGTAACTGCTGAAGATTTGCTTGAAGACGGTTCTTATTACCTGACAGTGACTTCTGAAAACGGATGTGAATCTGAAGCTACAGAAGTAGTAATTAGCGTTGAAGATTCTGATGCACCAACAATCAGCTCGACTAACCTCGAGTTCTGTGATGCCGACGATCCAACTGTAGCCGATTTATCTGCTGAAATAGTAGAAAGCGGGGATATCACTTGGTATGATTCAGAAGATGGCACCAATGCTCTTGGCAACTCTACTACATTAACGTCAGGAACTTACTATGCGACTCTTACCGGGGAAACCGGATGTGAAAGCTCACAAAGACTGGCAGTAACAGTATCTGTAGAGAACTGTCCGATTCTTTATCCCGAGGCAATTACGCCAAACGGAGATCAAAGAAACGATACATTCATTATTGAAAATATCACTAATGAATATCCAAACTATTCTATTGAGATCTTTAACCGATGGGGTAATGTAATCTACAAAGGAAATGCTTCCACTCCTGCATGGGATGGAACATCTAACCAGTCTGGTTCCTTTGGAGATGATGTGTTGCCGGTAGGTGTTTACTTCTACGTGATTGATTTCAACGACGGAAGTACCGAACCAAAACAAGGTAAAGTATACTTAAGTAGATAATCAAAAGGATAAACACTAGAAAGAAATGAAAATAACAATCACAAAATATCTAATATTCACGGGCATTATCCTTTTCTCTATAAAAGGTATGGCTCAGCAAGACCCAATGTTCACTCAGTATATGTATAACATGAGTGTCATTAACCCTGGGTATGCTACCGATGATCCCGGTATGCTTAACCTTGGTGGAATTTACAGGTCTCAATGGCAGGATGTTGAGGGTGCTCCAAGCACCTTCAGCTTCTTCGCTCACACTCCGGTAAGCGAACGCGTAGAACTAGGTCTAACCGTAGTACACGATGAAATTGGTGAAATTGTAAAAGAAAACAATATCACTGCCGATTTCGCATATGTACTTCCGGCGGGAGAATCAAGCAAGATTTCATTTGGTATTAAAGGGGGTTTAACAACCTTTGATGCCAGCCTTGCAGGTCTTAACGTTTCAGATCCGGGTGATCCAGCTTTGCAAAACGTTAACGAAGTATTCCCTGTATTTGGAGTAGGAGCTTTCTGGTTTGGAGACAACTATTATTTAGGTGCCTCTGCCCCTAACTTGTTTACTTCAAAATACATTGAAAACGAACAAGGTCTTCAGGCCCTGGGGAAAGAAGAAATACACTACTACCTTACCGGTGGATATGTATTTGATATCAGCCAGGATGTACGTCTTAAGCCGGCCTTTATGGCAAGGGCAGTACAAGGTGCTCCTTTAGCTGTAGATGTAACTGCAAATGTTCTTCTTTATGACAGACTGGAAGCAGGAATCGGGTACAGGTTTAATGAAACCATTACAGGACTTGTGAACTTTAAGATCACTCCTGCCTTAAGAGTTGGTTACGCTTACGATCATTTTACTTCAGATTTTCTGGGGTACAACGTAGGAGGAACTCACGAGGTTATGTTATTATGGGACATCGACCTATTCGGCCTCACCAAAGGATACGACAAATCACCTAGATTCTTCTAAAAACAGCAAAACATGAAAAATATATATAATACACTTTTATTATTACTGATAAGCATTACTGCCTTTGGGCAGAGCGCACAAATCAAAGAAGGCGATAAGCTTTTTGCTCAAAGAGCCTTGATTGATGCGGCCGATGCCTATGAGCAGGTTGTAGATAAAGATCAGGAGGTTTTGCAAAACCTTGGAGATTCTTATTTCTTTACCAATCAAATGGAAGAGGCAGTTGAGACTTATCGAGTGCTTTTCCTTAGACACGAAGCTGAAGTAGCTCCTGAATACCGTTTCAGATTTGCTCACGCTTTAAGAGGTATTGATGAGCACGAAGAGGCAGATGAGCAAATGAGTGAGTTTTCCGGGAACGATGTTAACTTTGACGAATTCCAGAGAGAACTTGACACTATCGCTCCTCATGTTTACACAACTGATCAGATCATGAACAATAGCGCGGCTGCAGATTTCGGAATCGCCTATATGGGAGACCGTATCGTTTTTGCTTCCACAAGAAATCAGGAGCGTCCTATTTACCCCTGGAATAAAAAACCAACTCTTGATCTTTACAGCGCTGAAATGACTGAAGAAGGGGAACTTGTTGATATCCTTCTGCTTTCAGATGAAATCAATACCGATTCTCACGAAAGTTCAGCAACCTTTAACCAGGAAGCTAATGTTATGTTCTTTGATCGTACCAGTGAAAAAAGGGTTAAGAATGAAGAAGGAGTAAGAGTTGCTCACATCAAACTTTACCGCGCTGAATTGGTAGATGGAACATGGACCAACATAGAAGCTTTACCATTCACCAGTGATGAGTACTCTACTGAGCACCCAAGCCTAAGTGCAGATGGCAGCAAACTTTACTTTGCCAGCGATATGCCGGGCTCTGAAGGTTCTTTCGATATCTATGTAGTAGATATTAATGAAGACGGAACTTACGGAACTCCACAGAATCTTGGAACCGGAGTTAACACTCCACAGCGTGAGCAATTCCCTTTCATCAGTGAAGAAAATGTACTTTATTTCGCTTCAGATGGACACCAGGGATATGGAAACCTTGATGTTTTCAGAACTGAAGGAGATTTTTCAGAAGTGCAAAACCTTGGAGCTACAGTAAACTCAGGTCGTGATGATTTCGCCTTTGTAATTAAAGAAGGTGATGAGGAAGGTTACTTTGCCTCTAACCGAAGAGGTTCAGACAACCTTTACCTGTTTAACCGCGAAGATTACGAAGCACCCGTAGTAGATTACGACGATCGGGAAATCAATACCGAAACCGGAAGACAGCAACTTAGAGGTGTAGGAAACATTTACTTCGACTTTGATAAAGCAACCATTAAAGACGAATCTAAACCTACCTTAGATAAAGTTGTAGATATTATGAACAAATATCCTACAATCAACATCGAGATTGGTTCTCACGCCGATGCCAGAGGTTCTGACCAATATAATTTGGGGCTATCTGAAAGACGTGCAGCTTCTACCTTAGAATATCTTGTTGAAAACGGAATTGACCGTAGTAGATTAACTTCTAAAGGATATGGTGAAAGCATGCCGCTTAACGATTGTACTCAACCAACAGGTTGTACAAACGAAGAGTACGCTAAAAACCGTAGAAGTGAGTTCACTATTATGACCGAGCAAGGTGAACCTGAAGACAGAGACAACTACGAAACCAACGAGGAAGAAGTAGAAGAAAATAACTAAAACGCTTACCAACTAACTAACCAACCTTTAAAAGCCCCGGAATTTCCGGGGCTTTTTTATTTTCTGCTTTTTTATGGAGAAGCCCATAGTCAGACTTATATTTGTCTTCCAGCAAAAAAACTTATGCCTCCAATTATAAAAGTTATTATTCCTGCTTATAACGAACAAGCTTCCATCGCAAAGGTAATTGCTGAAATTCCTGAAATTGTTGATGAAATTATCGTGGTAAGCAATAATTCAACCGATTCCACAGAAATAAATGCCGAAGAAGCCGGTGCAACTGTACTATCCGAAGAAAGAAAAGGTTATGGCTATGCCTGTTTAAAAGGAATGGATTATATCGCAGGCCAAAATACAAAACCGGATATTATTGTTTTTCTTGATGGAGACTATAGTGATTATCCCGAAGAATTAACCAAAATCGTAGCTCCAATTATAGAAGAAGATAAGGATTTAGTCATCGGGGCCAGGGTAAAGGAATTGCGGGAAAATGGTTCGATGACCGGCCCTCAGATCTTCGGAAACTGGCTCGCAACCTCTTTGATGAAGATTTTCTTCGAAGCGAGGTTTACTGATCTCGGTCCTTTCCGGGCGATTAAATATGATAAATTGCTTGCCCTGAAAATGGAAGATAAAACCTATGGTTGGACAGTAGAAATGCAATTAAAAGCACTCAAAAAAAATCACAACTACACTGAGGTTCCAGTAAGATATAAAAATCGAATTGGCACCTCCAAGGTTTCGGGCACAGTGAAAGGTGCTATCTTTGCAGGAGTGAAGATCCTGGGCTGGATCTTTAAATACACTTTTAAATAATGGAGCTAGCAATTCTCATCCTATATTCTCTCGCGCTGCTGATTATTTTCATCTACAGCATTTCCCAGCTTCAATTATTGCTGAATTACCTCAAAGCGAAAAAACAAATTGATTCTGCAGAAAAATTTGACCTCAGCGATTCGAGTCAAATTCCCACAGTTACTATCCAGCTTCCTCTTTACAATGAACTTTATGTGGTAGAGCGTTTGTTGGATAATATTGCAAAAATTCAATATCCAAAAGATAAATTGGAGATACAGGTCCTCGACGATTCCACCGATGAGTCGGTAGCCCTGATCGCTGAAAAGGTTTCGGTTTTAAAAGAAACCGGTTTTGACATTGAACATCTTCGCCGAGAACACAGAACGGGATTTAAGGCCGGGGCTTTAAAAGAAGGATTAAAAATTGCCAAAGGAGACTTCATCGCCATTTTTGATTCTGATTTTTTGCCGAAAGGTGACTGGCTTCAGAAAACCGTACCCTACTTCAAAAATCCTGAAATTGGTGTGGTTCAAACCCGCTGGACACATATAAACCGGGATTATTCCTGGCTCACAAAAATTCAGGCCTTTGCACTTGACTTTCATTTTATCCTGGAACAAACCGGGAGAAATTTTGGTCGGCATTTTATAAATTTTAATGGTACGGCGGGCATCTGGCGAAAAGAATGTATTCTGGATGCCGGAAACTGGAGCGGCGACACCCTAACCGAAGATCTTGACCTTAGTTACCGCGCCCAGCTTAAAAAATGGAAATTTAAATACCTGGAAGATGTAGAAACCCCGGCTGAATTACCGGTAGCCATAAGCGCGGCCAAATCGCAACAATTTCGATGGAATAAAGGTGCAGCCGAGAACTTCAGAAAAAATTACAGAAAGTTACTTAAAGATAAGTCGGCTTCTTTTAGCACAAAATTCCACGGATTTTTTCATTTACTTAATTCCAGCATGTTTTTGATCGTATTGCTTCTGGCAGTTTTAAGCGTGCCCGTATTGTATATAAAAAGTCAAAATCCACAATTTTCCTGGTATTTCAATTGGTTGGGAGTTTTTCTTCTTAGTACTATCATTTTTTTCTTCTGTTATTACGCGGCCTGGAAAAAGATTCACGGCGGCGGATTTAAAAGTCTTTTAAGGTTTATCGGAATGTTTTTTAGTTTTTTCTCGGTGGTGATGGGCTTTTCGCTGCATAACTCTATAGCAGTGCTGGAAGGCCACCTGGGAAAAAGGTCGGAATTCATCAGAACGCCTAAATTCAATATAAATTCGGTTAACCAAAACTGGAAGAAGAATAAATATTTAAGTCAGCCCCTGAGTCCGCAGTTATTCATGGAAATTATTCTTTGGTTATATTTCGGCTTCGGACTTTACAGCGCATTTTTAGTGAAGGATTTTAGTCTGTCTATTTTTCATTTAATGCTGTTCATTGGCTTTGGCTTTGTGGTTTTTAAAACGATTCGAACTTAGTTTGGAAAAATGAAGAAGTTTTTCAAAAATCATCGCTTCAGTATTCTCATTGCTATTACCGGCATCGCATTTTATTTTTCCTTCGCCTATAATCTCGATCGCACCGACTTCATAAAACTCATCAGCCTCTATGGCGGATTGTTTTTTATGAGCTTCAGGCTTATTCAGCTTGAGAAAACAAATTTTTGGTTCCTGGCGAGCTTAGCGCTTCTCTATAGACTTATCTATCTTTTTGCTTTGCCCAATCTCTCCCAGGATTTCTATCGCTTTCTATGGGATGGAAAACTCATTCTGGAGGGAATCAATCCTTATTTATTCAAACCAAATGAACTCATCGCCAATTATCAGGGAATTTGGACTGAACTCTATGAGGAAATGGGAAGTCTCAGCCAGGGAAATTACACCAGCTACCCGCCGGTGAATCAATTTATTTTTGCTGTTTCAGCTTTTTTAGGCGGAAAATCAATTTTGGAATCCGTCATCGTAATGAGAATTATTATAATTCTGGCTGATTTAGGAACGCTTTTCTTCGGAAGAAAACTACTGCAGAATCTTGGCCTTCCGAAGCACCAGATTTTTTGGTTTATTTTGAATCCATTCATCATCATAGAACTCACCGGAAATCTGCATTTTGAAGGGGTGATGTTGTTTTTCCTGATATGGTCCCTGTATTTGCTTCACCAGGGAAAATGGCTGTTTAGTGCAGTTTTATTAGGAATTTCGGTTTCTGTGAAATTGATCCCACTAATGTTTCTACCGTTGCTTTGGAATTATTTCCGAAAGGACGATCAACTAGGCATTTCGAAATTGGGACTTTATTACGCTTCAGCTGGTTTAACTGTTTTGCTAACTTTTCTACCATTTCTATCTTCGGAATTGATCTCCAACCTTTCAACCAGTATCGGGCTTTGGTTCCAGAAATTTGAGTTTAACGCCAGCATTTATTACCTGGTTCGCTGGATTGGTTTTGAACTCAAAGGCTACAACATCATCGCTACCGCCGGGAAGGTCCTGCCTGTTTTGACGCTGCTAATCATTTTTGGACTTGCATTCTTCAGAAGAAATTATTCAACCACAACTTTGATTACTTCAATGCTTTTTGGAATAACCGCTTACTTTTTCCTATCCACCACAGTACATCCCTGGTACCTGGCCACACCTCTTTTGCTTTCGATATTTACAAAATATCGCTTTATGATATTATGGACAGGGTTGATTTTTCTAAGCTACTTTACCTACTCAAACTCAGGATTTGAAGAGAATTACTGGCTTCTGGCGATAGAATATGTCGCCGTTTTCGGTTATTTGATTTATGAGATTTTCAGAAACAAACTTCAAACAAAAAAGCCTGCAATTTAACTTACAGGCTCTCTCAATTATTTTTGAATTCTAAATTACATATCCAATAAATAAGCAAATATCAAAGGCGCTACAATGGTAGCGTCACTTTCTATAATATGTTTTGGCGTGTCGATATCCAGTTTTCCCCAGGTGATCTTTTCATTGGGTACCGCTCCGGAATAAGATCCGTAGCTGGTAGTTGAATCAGAGATCTGGCAGAAATAACTCCAGAAAGGTGTATCAGTTCTTTCCATATCCTGGTACAACATTGGCACCACGCA
Source organism: Salegentibacter sp. (assembly GCA_035468275.1). Lineage (GTDB taxonomy): Bacteria > Bacteroidota > Bacteroidia > Flavobacteriales > Flavobacteriaceae > Salegentibacter. The sequence goes on along the minus strand of DATISX010000084.1, from coordinate 285 downwards.
AATAGGGAAATCTCCGGCTATCCCTCCTCCTATCTGGAAGAAACCAATTCCGTCCTTGGAATTACCGGTATACCAATCCGCAAGGAAAGTCATATACTCAATACCCGATTTCATTGTGCTAGCCTTGAGTTCTCCTTTCAGCACATAGGAAGCGAAAATATTCCCAAGAGTACTGTCTTCCCAACCGGGAACAACCATTGGTAAATTCTTTTCGGCTGCTGCGTACATCCAGGAATCTTTGATATCAATCTCATAATGCTCTTCCAAAGCCCCGGAAAGCAATAA
>DATISX010000083.1:0-8227 GCA_035468275.1 Salegentibacter sp. | reverse complement strand
AACTTCCATCTCACCAAAACGCTGACCTCCAAACTGAGCTTTACCACCAAGCGGTTGCTGAGTAATAAGCGAGTATGGTCCTATTGAACGTGCGTGCATCTTATCTTCGATCATATGTCCTAATTTCAGCATATAGATCACACCAACAGTTGCAGGCTGGTCAAATCGGTCTCCGGTTCCACCATCATAGAGATAAGTGTGACCAAAGCGTGGAATTCCGGCTTCATCGGTAAGCTCATTGATCTGGTCAATGGTCGCCCCGTCAAAAATTGGGGTGGCATATTTCTTACCAAGTTTTTGTCCGGCCCATCCAAGAACGGTTTCATAGATCTGCCCAATGTTCATACGCGATGGTACCCCAAGAGGGTTCAACACGATATCCACAGGAGTTCCATCATCAAGGAACGGCATATCTTCCTGGCGAACGATTCTTGCAACAATACCTTTGTTACCGTGACGACCCGCCATTTTATCACCTACTTTAAGTTTACGTTTCTTAGCGATGTAAACCTTAGCAAGCTTTAGGATTCCTGAAGGAAGTTCATCTCCAACAGAGATGGTGAACTTCTCTCTTCTTAAGTTACCCTGAAGATCGTTTTCCTTAATCTTGTAATTATGGATAAGATCGGCCACTAATGCATTCAGGTGGTCGTCTGTAGTCCAGGTGCCATGAGTAAGATGCGCATAATCATCTACAGCGTTAAGCATTTTAAGGGTATATTTCTTCCCTTTTGGTAATACTTCTTCTCCCAGATCGTTTTGTACACCCTGAGCGGTTTTTCCACCAATAATAGTGAAAAGCTTGTCTACAAGCTCCGCCTTTAGATTGGCAAATTTTGCATCGTACTTCTTCTCAAGTGCTGTAACATCTTCCTTATCCTGAGCACGTTTACGCTTGTCTTTAATTGCACGGGCAAAAAGTTTTTTCTCAATCACAACCCCATTAAGTGATGGGGAAGCTTTTAAAGAAGCATCTTTTACATCTCCGGCTTTATCTCCAAAAATAGCTCTAAGCAGTTTCTCTTCAGGAGTTGGATCGCTTTCACCTTTAGGAGTAATTTTACCAATAAGAATATCGCCGGGTTTAACTTCGGCTCCAATTCTAATCATTCCATTCTCGTCAAGATCTTTAGTAGCTTCTTCTGAAACGTTAGGAATATCGTTAGTCAATTCTTCGTTACCTAATTTGGTATCCCGAACTTCCAGCGAGTATTCATCGATGTGGATAGAGGTAAAAACATCTTCTCTAACCACTCTTTCAGAAATCACAATAGCATCCTCAAAGTTATATCCTTTCCAGGGCATAAAGGCAACCTTCATGTTTCTACCAAGAGCAAGTTCTCCTGCTTCAGTAGCATAACCCTGACATAAAACCTGTCCTTTGGTCACTCTGTCTCCAACCTTAACAATTGGTCTAAGGTTGATAGAAGATCCCTGGTTGGTTTTACGGAATTTTATAAGATCATAAGATTTAGAATCACTATCAAAACTTACCATACGTTCCTCTTCGGTCCTATCGTACTTGATAATAATTTTCTTCGCGTCTACATATTCTACTTCTCCGTCTCCTTCTGCATTAATCAATACACGGGAATCTGTAGCCACCTGGCGTTCAAGTCCGGTTCCCACAATTGGAGATTCGGCTCTTAATAATGGTAATGCCTGGCGCATCATGTTTGATCCCATCAACGCACGGTTCGCATCATCATGTTCCAGGAATGGAATAAGCGAAGCCGAAATAGAAGAGATCTGGTTTGGTGCAACATCGGTATAATGGATCTCTTTCGGATCTACTACCGGGAAGTCACCCTCCATACGGGCAATAACCCTATCAGTGTCAATTGTTCCATCTTCTGTAAGAGGAATATTCGCCTGGGCTATTTTTTTGTCTTCTTCTTCTTCAGCGCTTAGATAAATAGGTTCTTCAGAAAGGTTTAATTTTCCGTTGCTAACCTTACGGTATGGAGTTTCAATGAATCCCATTCCGTTAACCTTTGCATATACTGAAAGCGAAGAAATAAGTCCAATGTTCGGCCCTTCAGGGGTTTCAATAGGACAAAGTCTTCCGTAGTGAGTATAATGAACGTCACGCACCTCGAAACCTGCTCTCTCTCTTGAAAGACCACCTGGCCCAAGAGCTGAAAGACGACGTTTGTGAGTGATCTCGGCAAGCGGGTTGGTTTGGTCCATGAACTGAGACAGCTGGTTGGTCCCAAAGAAAGAGTTGATCACCGAAGATAAGGTCTTCGCGTTGATCAAATCAATTGGGGTAAACACCTCGTTGTCACGAACATTCATACGCTCACGGATGGTACGTGCCATACGGGCAAGTCCCACTCCAAACTGCTGAGATAATTGCTCTCCTACAGTTCTAACACGACGGTTAGAAAGGTGATCGATATCATCGATTTCAGCCTTCGAGTTGATTAACTCGATAAGATATTTTACAATGGTAATGATGTCTTCTTTAGTAAGCACTTGCTTATCCATAGAAACATCAAGACCAAGTTTTTTGTTCATTCTATAACGCCCAACTTCTCCAAGGCTATAACGCTGATCTGAGAAGAATAACTTGTCAATAATACCACGCGCAGTTTCTTCATCCGGCGGTTCGGCATTACGCAACTGACGGTAAATGTGCTCTACCGCTTCTTTTTCAGAGTTAGTTGGATCTTTTTGAAGGGTGTTATGTATAATAGCGTAATCTCCGGTAGAATTATCTTCCTTATGAAGGAGAATAGTTTTACTTCCGGTTTCCAGAATTTCCTCGATATGATCTTTTTCGAGTTCGGTATCACGATCAAGCACAATTTCATTACGCTCAATAGAAACAACCTCGCCAGTATCTTCATCTACAAAATCCTCATACCAGGTATTAAGCACCCTCGCGGCAAGTTTACGTCCAAGATATTTTTTAAGTCCTGTCTTAGAAACTTTCACCTCTTCAGCAAGGTCAAAGATCTCAAGGATATCCTTATCCCTCTCAAATCCGATAGCACGGAAAAGAGTGGTAACAGGTAATTTTTTCTTTCTATCGATATAGGCGTACATCACGCTGTTGATATCGGTAGCGAATTCTATCCAGCTTCCTTTAAACGGAATTACACGGGCAGAATATAGTTTAGTCCCATTTGCATGGAAAGACTGTCCAAAGAAAACCCCGGGAGAACGGTGCAATTGAGATACTACAACACGCTCTGCGCCGTTGATGCAAAAAGTACCACTAGGGGTCATATAGGGGATAGTTCCCAAATAAACGTCCTGTACGATAGTTTCAAAATCTTCGTGCTCAGGGTCGGTACAATAAAGCTTTAATCTGGCTTTAAGCGGTACACTGTAAGTGAGGCCACGCTCAATACACTCCTGGATGGAATATCTTGGCGGGTCCACAAAATAATCTAAAAATTCTAGTACAAATTGATTACGGGTGTCCGTAATAGGGAAGTTTTCTAAGAAGGTATTATAAAGCCCTTCATTTCCCCGCTCTTCTGATTTGGTTTCTAATTGAAAGAAATCCTGAAAGGACTTGATCTGGATATCCAGAAAGTCCGGGTAATCAGGCCTGTTCTTTACAGAAGAGAAACTCACTCTTTCAGTTTGCTTTGCTAACATCAATGGACGGATTATAAATTATATAAAAAAACTGCGCGTTATAAGGCTTTAGCTATATATACGCAAAAGGGTTTAGACCTTCAGGAGCGAATCCTGAGGTCTAAACCTAAATAATATTGCTTCGGCAAGCTTATTTAAGCTCAACCTCTGCTCCTGCTTCTTCTAACTGTGCTTTAAGTGCTTCAGCTTCATCTTTTGCTACTCCTTCTTTTACTGGAGCGGGCGCGCCATCAACTAATGCTTTAGCGTCTTTAAGACCAAGACCGGTAAGTTCTTTTACCAATTTAACTACAGCTAGTTTAGATCCACCTGCAGCTTTAAGAATTACGTCGAATTCTGATTGCTCTTCGGCTTCCTCAGCACCACCGGCAGCAGCACCACCAGCAACAGCTACTGCAGCAGCAGCAGGCTCAATGCCATATTCTTCTTTTAAAATATCAGCTAACTCGTTTACTTCTTTTACGGTCAAGTTAACCAATTGTTCTGCGAAATCTTTCAAATCTGCCATTTTCTATCGTTTTAAAATGTTCTTTAATTTATAATTGTTAAAAAGTGCGTACTATATTATCCTTCCTTTTCTGAAAGGGTTTTAAGAATTCCGGCTAATTTACCGCCACCTGATTGAAGTGCTGAAATAACATTCTTAGCAGGTGATTGTAGTAATCCGATGATATCTCCAATAACTTCTTCTTTAGATTTAATGTTAACCAGAGCATCAAGATACTCATCACCAACATAAATAGCTTCTTCTACAAAAGCTCCTTTTAAAAGAGGTTTATCAGATTTTTTTCTAAATTCTTTGATTACTTTGGCCGGAGCATTACCGGTTTCAGAAATCATTATTGAGGTATTGCCTTTCAAAACTGAAGGAAGATCTCCAAAATCTTTATCAGATCCTTCCATCGCTTTAGCTAGCAATGTATTTTTAACTACGGCCAGTTTTATATTAGCTTTGAAACAAGCCCTGCGTAAATTTGAGGTCGCTCCGGCATTAAGTCCGGAAATATCAGCTAAATAAATGATTGAATTATCAGTTAACTGGGCAGTTAAATCTTCAATTACTATTGATTTTTCTTCTCTTGTCATAACTATCTAATTATTGCTCAGTGAACCTTTTAGTATCAATCTCCACACTTGGGCTCATAGTAGAAGAGATATGTATACTTTTAATGTATACTCCCTTTGCTGCCTGAGGCTTCAATTTTACCAAAGTAGTTAATAATTCTCTCGCGTTTCCGGCTATTTTTTCAGCGTCAAAAGATGCTTTCCCAATACCAGCATGTACAATTCCGGTTTTATCAACTTTAAAGTCAATCTTACCAGCCTTAACATCAGATACGGCTTTGGCTACATCCATAGTTACTGTACCGGTCTTAGGGTTAGGCATCAATCCACGTGGTCCTAAAACACGACCAAGAGGTCCTAATTTTCCCATTACACTAGGCATAGTGATAATTACATCAACATCAGTCCAGCCTCCTTTTATCTTGTCAAGATATTCATCAAGACCAACATAATCGGCGCCTGCCTGTTTTGCTTCTTCTTCCTTATCAGGAGTTACCAAAGCTAAAACTTTCACATCTTTACCGGTACCGTGTGGTAGGGTTACTACACCTCTTACCATTTGGTTTGCTTTCCTGGGATCTACGTTCAAACGAACCGCCAAATCCACAGAAGCGTCAAAGTTTTCATTGGAAACTTCCTTTATTAAAGCTGAAGCTTCTGCAACCGAATACATCTTACTGCTTTCGATTTTAGATTGGGCTTCTTTTTGCTTTTTAGTCAATTTTGCCATTTCTTAATTTCTTTTTGGATTAAAACGGTGCATTACCTTTTACAGTTATTCCCATTGAACGAGCTGTTCCGGCAACCATTTTCATAGCAGATTCTATAGTGAAGGCATTTAAATCCTGCATTTTGTCTTCTGCAATAGTTTTAACCTGATCCCAAGAAACACTTGCTACTTTTTTTCGGTTAGGTTCTCCTGAACCTTTTTTCGTCTTAGATGCTTCCAATAACTGTACTGCAGCTGGAGGTGTTTTAATTACAAAGTCAAAAGACTTATCTGTAAAAACATTAATCACAACCGGCAATACTTTACCTTGTTTATCTTGAGTTCTACCATTGAATTGCTTACAGAATTCCATGATGTTTACCCCGGCAGCACCTAAAGCAGGTCCAACTGGTGGTGATGGGTTAGCAGCACCTCCACGAACTTGTAGTTTTACAACTTTACTTACTTCTTTTGCCATTTTTTCAATTTTTAGGTGATAGTTTGTTATAGTGGAAGCTTTAAAAAACTATCGAAAAAATTTGTAACAATAAAAATCTTTATACTTTTTCTACTTGCATATAGCTAAGTTCAAGTGGCGTCTTTCTTCCGAAGATTTTCACCATTACTTCTAGCTTACGCTTTTCTTCATTTATCTTTTCAACCGTACCATTAAACCCGTTAAAAGGTCCATCAATTACTTTAATGGTTTCTCCAATGGTAAACGGTATCGCAACATTATCGGCCTTAACCGAAAGTTCATCTACTTTACCTAACATTCTGTTTACTTCAGACTTTCTTAAAGGCACAGGATCACCGCCTTTGGTCTCACCCAAAAACCCGATTACCCCATTGATAGATTTAATAATATGAGGAATTTCTCCACCAAGATTGGCTTGCACCATTACATATCCAGGAAAATAAACTCGTTCCTTATTAACTTTCTTTCCATTTCTTATCTGGATAACCTTCTCGGTAGGAACCAAAACCTGGTCAATATAGTCTTCAAGGTTATTATGAGCGATCTCCCGCTCAATATATTCCTTAACTTTATTCTCCTGGCCACTAACAGCCCGGACTACATACCAGTTTTTATCCTTAACATCTGCCATTACCTGTTGTTTTTAAGATTTGATCCACTTGAAGTATTCTTCAATAACTCCACTAAATACGGTGTCTACACCCCATATAGCAAGTGAAAAGATTATAGAGAATACCGCCACAAGAATGGTAAGCCTTTGAGCTTCTGGCCAGCTTGTCCAGGTAACATGGTTCTTTAATTCGTTGTAAGATTCGGATATATAATTAATAATTCCTGCCATTTCTTTCAAAGTATTTGAACGGATTGAGAGACTTCCTTCAGTTTTCTTTAGGACAGGCTTCTCGGTTCTATTTTCTGCACGGGTTGAGAGACTCGAACTCCCGACACCTGGTTTTGGAGACCAGTGCTCTACCAACTGAGCTAAACCCGTAAATATAAGTGAAGGTATCCCGGCTGTTCACCAGGATACCTTTTTATATAAACATTCTAATTAGTCTAGAATCTCAGTTACCTGACCTGCACCTACAGTTCTACCACCTTCACGGATTGCGAAACGTAGTCCAACATTCATTGCAATAGCCTGGATAAGATCTACAGTAATAGTAAGGTTATCACCTGGCATTACCATTTCTACACCATCAGGAAGGTTAATTGTCCCTGTTACATCAGTTGTACGTACGTAGAACTGAGGACGGTAGTTGTTATGGAATGGAGTGTGACGTCCACCTTCTTCTTTTTTAAGGATATAAACCTCAGCTTTGAATTTAGCGTGCGGAGTTACAGATCCAGGCTTGGTAATTACCATACCTCTTGAGATCTGAGACTTTTCAATACCTCTTAAAAGAATACCTACGTTATCTCCAGCTTCACCTCTATCAAGGATCTTACGGAACATCTCAACTCCAGTAATAGTAGAAGTAAGTTTTCCAGCTCCCATACCAATAATCTCTACAGGATCTCCGGTGTTCGCTACACCAGTCTCAATACGACCAGTTGCAACAGTACCACGACCAGTAATAGAGAATACATCCTCGATAGGCATCAAGAATGGCTTATCTACATCACGCTCAGGAAGTTCAATCCAGGTATCTACAGCTTCCATAAGATCAAGAACGGTTTTAGACCATTTCTCATCACCTTCAAGAGCTCCTAGAGCTGAACCTGAAATTACAGGAGAGTTATCTCCATCATATTCGTAGAAAGAAAGAAGATCTCTTACTTCCATTTCAACTAGTTCAAGAAGTTCCTCATCATCAACAAGGTCAACTTTATTCAAGAATACAACGATTCTTGGAATACCTACCTGGCGTCCAAGAAGGATGTGCTCACGAGTTTGTGGCATAGGACCATCGGTCGCAGCTACAACAAGAATAGCACCGTCCATTTGAGCAGCACCATTAACCATGTTTTTCACGTAATCGGCGTGACCAGGACAGTCAACGTGTGCATAGTGACGATTTGCAGTTGAATACTCTACGTGTGAAGAGTTAATTGTAATACCTCTTTCCTTTTCTTCAGGTGCATTATCGATTTGATCAAAAGCACTCGCTTCTGAATAACCAGCATCAGCCATTACTCTTGTAATAGCTGCAGTTAAAGTCGTTTTTCCGTGATCTACGTGTCCAATAGTACCTATATTAAGGTGCGGCTTGGACCGATCGTAAGTTTCCTTTGCCATAATTAATACTTATTTAATCTTAGTTATATATTAGTGTTCAATTTTATACAAAATCTAGAGCCAACGACGAGAATTGAACTCGTGACCTCTTCCTTACCAAGGAAACGCTCTACCCCTGAGCTAC
>DATISX010000082.1:0-11313 GCA_035468275.1 Salegentibacter sp. | reverse complement strand
ATATAAATTCAGAATTTTCTCAAGATTGACCTTAATAAAGTGCTTTTTAAAAGAAAGAATCGAAAAGTTCTGCTACTTAAAAATAATGATTAGGGGAAATCCTGTAATAGGCTTTCTCTTAATAAAACTTTCCCAAAATCTAGCGACTTTCAGCATTCAGCATTAAACTCAAGTTAAATAGCTTAAGCCGGAAGTTTCTTTTTGTAATTTAATAAGAATATCATTTCCAGAGGTTTATAAACTCCCGGGGAAATGTAGCAGAAAAACAACCAAAAAAAAGAAAATTATGCTAGCAATGAATTTCCGCGGACCTTTCCGGATTCGCGCCGACAAAAACAGCCCCACCCCCGAAATAGAGCATCCCGAAGATGCAATCGTAAAAGTGATAAGGTCCTGCATCTGCGGATCGGATTTACACCTGTACCATGGCCTGGTTCCCGACACCAGGGTGGGTTCAACATTTGGTCATGAATTTATTGGAGAAGTGGTAGAGACAGGAAGTGCCGTAGAAAAATTAAAGGTTGGAGACCGGGTAATGGTGCCCTTTAATATTGCCTGCGGAAAATGTGTCTTTTGCAAACAGGAACTTTACGGCCAATGTCATGAAGTTAATCCTCAATCTACTGCAGCGGGGGGTATTTTTGGTTATTCACATACCACCGGAGGTTATAACGGGGGCCAGGCAGAATATGTAAGGGTGCCGTACGCCAATGTTGGCCCTAGCCTGATCCCCGATTGGATGGATCCCGATGATGCCGTGCTGTTAACCGATGTTGTTCCAACAGGATATCAGGCCGCCGAAATGGGCGGTATACAGGAAGGAGATACCGTGGTGATTTTTGGAGCAGGACCTATAGGAATTATGGCTGCAAAATGCTCATGGCTTTTTGGAGCTGGTCGTGTTATTCTTATTGATAAGCTGGATTACCGGCTCGAATTTGCGCGTGACTATGCGCAATGTGAAGTTTATAATTTCACGGAATTGGAAGACCCTGTGGTATTTATAAAAAAGATCACAGACTACCTGGGTGCCGATGTTTGTATTGACGCTGTGGGGGCTGAAGCTTCAGGAGACAAGCTGAACAGCCTGCTGGGCCGAAAAATGCTGCTGCAGGGAGGTTCAACCACTGCCCTGCACTGGGCGATAAACTCTGTAAAAAAAGGCGGAATAGTTTCTGTGGTAGGGGTGTATGGTCCCACCGATGCGCTCGTTCCTATAGGAAATGTAGTAAATAAAGGAATCACGATTCGGGCGAGCCAAACCTCGGTGAAAAGACTTATGCCCAGATTGATCGAGCATGTGAAATCGGGTGTCCTGAATCCCAAGGAAATTATCACTCATCGTATTCCGCTGGAAGAGGTAGCTGAAGCCTATCATATCTTCTCGACAAAACTCGATAATTGTATTAAACCGGTATTAATCCCGTAAGCTCCTAAAAAACCTATTAACCAGAAAATTTAAATTATGAAAACAGAGGAAACAAAACCTGAAGAAATCACTAATAAAATAAGGGAAGATCACAGTCACATAAAAGGATGGGGAATAGATGCCGATCCCGAGAACGACCCCACTTACCCCATGAAAAAACGCACTGATGAAGAACACGAAGGCTATACCTGGGAACGACCCCCGCAACAGCCGGAATTAATTGAAGTGCTGAAATCGGTAGAACGGCCAAATATTACAGCGGTTTTTGGAACTTCGGTACCTCCTTCGGGACTGAGTGGAAAAATCAGGCGGAAGGCTTTTAAGAAAAGTGAATCCAGTTATGGCCGTTGGATGCCCCTGATTTTGGCTGACAGGATCAATGAAATTGAAGGAATTGTCGATGATCTTAAGAATGGTCACGTTCCCAATATTTTTGCCGAAAAAGGCTGGAATGCCGAATTAAAATACAACAAAAAGAATTTTCTCATAAAGGTAGGTGCTGTTGCCTTAATCACCGGGCTGGGCCTCACCATGTTCCTGATGAAGAAGGGGAAAGACAGAAAAACGTTCCATTAAATCTCAGTAAAGACTAAAAAAACAGCAGCTTCTGAGGGTACTGTTTTAATTTTTTAGAAGCGTTAAAACCGCGTTTCAGAACCAAGGGTTTTCCCCCATAGGCTGAAATAGACATTTTAATTAATTTATACCTGCCCAAATTCCGTGAGCCGATCTGCTGTAAAAACAGAAGATATGGATCAGAACTTTACATTTCTTAACTGGGTCAAGAGGTACTCCAAAGAACTAACTGCCATAGGCATAGTAGTTTTTGTGATTATCTTCGTGACTGTTTTTTTAAATGTTCGATAAGCAATATTTGAAATCGGTTAGCCTGGTTAAAACTCGTACCTATAAGATACCCGGAAGTAGTTATACCTCCAGGCATGTTTTCTTGTTGTTCAGGGCTATCGGAAGGTTTAAAAAACAAAAGAGGTTCCTATGCGGCAACCTCTTTTGAGTTCTTAAATGACTATTCTCTAAATTTCTCTCAAATTCAATATCCGGAGAATGGGACACCCATTATTTACCTCTCAAATTTTGGAAAATAATTAACTTTCCTTAAATTTCAGTCTATCTTAAAACAGTGATTTATGAAATCTTCAGAATCAGGCATCAAAACTTATTGGGTTTACATTTTCTTCCTGGCAGTAGTTCTTCTGGCTTTTATTTTTTATTAAGGTCAATTATCAATAGTCTTAAGAGGTTTGAAATAATTTTTCCTCCAGGATCATCTTTGAAGTTTGTTCAGGCAGGGAATCTTCCCAGCCTTCTTCCCCTTCCCTGATCATTTTATGTACTTCTCTGGAGAAGATATCAAGAATTTCAGGTTGGTAGTTTTCTATATCTACTACTCTTCCATTGTCATTGAAGAAATTATATAGTTCCTTCATTCCCTTCTCCACCTCGAGATTTGTACTGTTTAAAATTTTATCACCTTCTTTCAAGGGATATAAATAAATCTTTAAATTCTTAAAAAACAGTTTCCCGAAGGCTTCCAGAATACCACCGCTAAGGTGCTTGTAGTATTTGGTATTAAAAATATCGGTGAGTGTATTTACTCCCATGGCAAGGCCCATTTGAGCTTTGGTATGTTGGGAGAAATATTCCACTACTCTATAATACTCCTGAAAATTAGAGATCATCACCGTATGGCCCATGGCACAAAGTAAGCGCGCCCGGTCCAGAAAGTCTTTCTCATCGATATCCCCTTCAGCTTTCAGGTTGTTTAAAGTCATTTCAAAAATAACCGTAGTGTTTTCCTTATCCACTTTTCTTTCTTTTAAGAATAGTTTCAGGGACTCCTCATACATATTCATATTCACCTTGGTTACCGGCCGGAAACTTCCTCTTAAGGTTAATATATTCTTCTTATAAAGGACGCTTGCGGGCAAGACATTATTGGCATCGGCATTAAACATTACCGCCTCGGTAATTCCTTTGCGCAGTAACTCCAGACTCATCAACCGGTTATCTACTGCGCTAAAAGCAGGGCCGTGAAAGTTAATGGCGTCAATTTCAATCTTATCTACATCGATATGATCGTAAAGACTCTTTAAAAGTTTCCTGGGATCATCGTGATAATAGTAAGCAGCATAAATAAGGTTTACCCCCAATAATCCCAGGGTGTTCTGCTGTTGTACAGCATTGTTCTCGTGAAACTGAATGTGAAGAATAATTTGATTATAGGCCTTCCCCGGTTCGGTTTGAAATTTAATTCCCAACCAACCATGGCCCTTATATTTCTTGGCGAAATCTATGGTAGCAACTGTATTGGCATAGCTAAAGAAGATCTTATCGGGATGTTTTTCTTTTGAAATTCGCTCTTCGATAAGCCGGGTTTCAAAATCGAGCATATCTGTGAGTCTTGCCTCGGTAACATAGCGACCCTCAGGTTCGCGGCCATAAATGGCATCGCTGAAATCCTTATCGTAAGCGCTAATGGTTTTGGCGATAGTTCCGGAGGCTCCCCCTGCTCTGAAAAAATTACGCACCGTTTCCTGTCCGGCACCTATCTCGGCAAATGTGCCGTAGATATTTTTATTTAGATTTATTCTCAGAGCTTTGTTTTCAATAGACCTGCTGGATTGAAAATCTTTCTCTCCTTTTAAAATATGACTCATAACTGTGTTTGTTTTTTCTGAAATAGTGTTGGTTTATTTGAGGATACTCTTTTTTCTTCGGAATTTTATGCTGAAATAATCAGAGAATGGTTTTTAAAAATTCTGAAGGTTCTTTATAATAAATAAGTTCAAGGCGGTGCATGGCCCGGGTACAAGCTACATATAACATTTGTTTATCGGCCGCCGATTGATAATTATTTTGGGTCACATTGGGCGTGATCACCATATCGAATTCCAGTCCCTTGGCCAGGTGTGCTGTTGTTATTACAATCCCACTTCCAAAGGCGATACTTGTTCCTTCGAGCAAGGCGATCTTATAATCAGTTCCCAGCTCCTCATAAAGCTTATTAGCCTCCCTTTGGGTTTTACAAATGATGCCGAGGGAATTGTAATCGGCAGCTTCGAATTCAGCAATGAATTTCTTCAATAAATCCAGCTGTTTATTTACGGAACTAACCTCGTGAATTTCCGGTTCCCGACCGTGGCGTTCCAGGGGAATAACCTCTATATTCCGACTTAATCGCTTCGTGAATTGAGTGATTTCATAAGTGGAGCGGTAACTTTTAAGCATCGTCATAGCTGTAGCATCCGGGAATATATCCTGAATACTTTTCAGGCTTGAAGAACTAAATGGATTAACCGATTGGTTGATATCACCCAAAATGGTTTTTTTACAGGAAAACAACCTGGACAACACCTTATACTGAACAGGCGAATAATCCTGCATTTCATCTATTACCAGGTGTTTCACCTCATCGAAGGAAGGTAGACCTTCCAGTTTCATTTTAAGATATAAAAGCGGGTAAACATCACTGTATTCAAACGTGCCGCCCTTTCTCATTTTAAAAGCTCCGGTTTACCCATCCACTCATAAAAACCTTTGTACAGCATCCGAAGATTAGTTGAAGGAAACATCTTTCTAATCGAGGTATGCAACTCGGTGCGTTCTTTTCCCTTAACCTCGTATTTGTAGTACATAAATACATTATTCACCACTTCCCGAACCACTTCATTAAAACGCTTAAGCAAGGGCAAACGCTGATATTGCTGAAATTTCTCTTCAATAAACCATGCCGGAACCGGTTTTTTGTTTATCAGAATATCTTCAGCTTTAAAGGCATTGTTTTGTAAATGGACCAGATATTCATCCATTTTCCTCAAAATATCGGTTGAAGATTTGAATTCGATACGCTCGATGAGATCGGGTTTGGGTTTTTGAAGTAATTCCGAAACCTGGTCGAAAAAGCCCTGAAATTTAATCTGATAATCAAAAAGCTGATCTGCTATTTCCTCGAGGCTGGTTTCCTGTACCGTTTCTTCTCCTAATTCAGGCAGAACGTTGGAGATATAACTCGCAAATACCTTATTGGGAGAGATGATTAAAATATCTTCGGAAGAAATGCTATCCTTGAATTTATAAAGCAGAAACGCAATTCTATGCAGAGCAATAGATGTTTTTCCCGAACCCGCAACTCCCTGAATAATAAGATTCTGGGCATCTTCGTTTCTTATGATCGCGTTTTGTTCCCGCTGAATAGTTGCCACGATATTTTTCATCTTGCTGGAAGAGGCCTGCTTCAGTTCTTTCTGAAGCACTTCGTCCTGAATGGCAATATCATTATCCAGCATGTATTCCATCTCCCCATTTCTGATCCTGAACTGCCTTTTGAGATCGATATTTCCCTGCACTTTTTCGCCATCTCTGGTCTCATAAAAAGCTTTTCCCGGTTCAAAATCATAAAACATACTGGAAATTGGTGCCCGCCAGTCGTAGACTAAATTCCGGTTGGTTTCATCCTTAAAATTGTGAACGCCCACATAGATTTGGGAGGCCTTTTTTCGACCGGATTCAGTAAAATCTATTCTGCCAAAGTAAGTTATATCTTTAAGGCGTAAAAGGCGTTTTTTTTGTGCCAGGGAGGCCCGACCAACCATCGCCATATTAGACACCGCCTCACGAACGGCGTTCTTTTCCAGGTGATCCATATCGCGTTTATATTCCTGCATATGGTCGTTGGCTTCTTTGATATCGGCGCCCTGAACTTCAATTCTTTTGGTTATTTTCCGGATCGCCTTATCCACCTTGGAAAGCACTTGTTTCAGGACTTTTTTCTCTTTAATTTCTTCATCCATATGCGTGAAATTTCTTTCTCCTTTTAGCACCTTTCAAACCTATTTGTAATAATAAAGATTCAGAAGGATTTTACTCGTGATATCAATATTTTTCAGATAAAATCAATTTAAAACTACCTGAAAAAAAGGCGTAGAGATTTTAAATCAGCGTAAAAAACAATGCTGATTGTACGGCGCGAAAACTGTCCCTGGTTTTAGGGCGGAGTGGTCTTAATGAAGGAGAAGAATTGCTTATTTCTCATAACGGCGCAAAAATAAGCTTTATATTATTTAGAGACAAAATGTCCTTTGATAAAATAAAAGCCGAATTTGAGTAGGGGTAATCACACGCAACTATCGCGCGTAAGCTGTTGGATAATTTAAAATTAAATTCTTGCTCAGCGTTAAGACAGGCGAGTGTTTTAAACCCGGAAAAAGCAATTTCAGGGAAGTGGTTATTTTTAAAAAATAGGCGTGCTTAAATTAGGGCTGTAAACGCCCTGATTATTCATAAACAGCATTAAGCTTCCAATAACTAATTTCGGGTTGACCGGTTAAGAACTCCCGGGATTTTGACATAAAATCCTGTAGATGTTGTGTTTCCATATGCTCATTCTGATAGTAGAGTTCATCCTCCCATTCTTCATATAGCATAATATTGGAATTGTCATTTTGATCTACATGCAGTTTAATATTAACAAAATGGTCTTCTTTTTTAACCTCTTCAATAAGTTCTTTTAATGCAGTTATAGCATCAATACTCTTATTGGGTTGGGTTTTGTATTTTACAATAACGATTACATTTTCAGAAGAGTCTTTATCGCATCCGGTAGTAAATACGAGCATACTTAAAGCGAGGAGAAAGATAAGTTTTTTCATTTGATCGATTTTTTAAGCCTGGTTTTTAGTTACATAAAGATAAGGGAAACTCCGGGGATTTAGTGCTTTATTGAATTGCTATTTTAGGACAGCCTTGATCCAGACTTGGCGAAATCCCACATGATAAGAAAGCGACATTTGGGCTTTACTTAAATTTCTGATTAAAATAATGGTGGATAGCTAAAGACGTTTCATGAAAATCGGGCTTTTCAGAGACGAAATTTTGAGAGGAAAGCTCCTACTATATCAATGTCAAAAGATAACCAACCAACGCCCCGCCAATAACTATAAAGGCGCTGTTCATTTTCTTAAAATAAAAAACAGCGATAATGCTCAGGACTGCGATTAAAATTGTTCGCCAATCGGTTAAGGTGTCCTTTCCCATTTCTATACCAACTCCAACAATTACCGCTACCGCAGCAATATTCACCGCATCCAGAAATGCTGCAATGAGATTCGACTTCCGCATTTTTGGGACAAGGGGATTGAGAATGGCTACAAATATGAAAGAAGGAAGAAAAATCCCTAGGGTAGCTGCAATGGCTCCCCAAAATCCGTTTAATTGCCAACCGATAAATGTTGCGGTTGATAAAACCGGGCCCGGGGTAAATTGACCCACGGCTACCGCATCTATTAATTGCTGCCGTGTCAGCAAACCAGTGCTCACCAATTCGGCATCCAGATAAGCAAACAACACATAGCCACTTCCGTAGAGCAAAGCCCCGATTTTAAAGAAAGTCCATAGAATTTGCAAACTCCCGGCAGAGGCGGTTATCTGGAGTAAAATAAGTGGAGTAAAAGTGTTTAAGGTGTTTTTAGAATTGCAGAAGAGGTACAGAACCACACCGAGAAATCCGCAAGCAAATAAGGCTAAGATTTCGTTCACCCCAAGCAGGGAAGCAGTTAAAGTGAGTGCCCCGAGGATGCCCAATTCTACATTTTTAAGAGCTTTTTGCCCAAGGCGGAATACAGCAGCCAGAATAATAGCAATTACAGCCGGTTTTATGCCGTATATAAAGGGTTCGACTGCTGGTAACTCGCCGTATTGCTGATACAGCCAGGCAAAGACCATGGTGATGGCCACGGCAGGAAATATGAAACTGGCACCAGCGACAATCAAACCTTTCCATCCCGCTCTTTCATGGCCGCAGTGCATGGTCATTTCGGTGGAATTGGGACCCGGAATAAGGTTGGTGGCTCCTATGAGGTCAAGAAAATGCTGAGGCGTCATCCACTTTCTTTTTTTCACCACCTCATCTTCCATCATTGCAATATGCGCCGCCGGACCGCCAAAAGAAATACTTCCTAATTTGAAAAACAGCCAAGCAACTTCCTTTAAGTTCTTACCCATTCTTTAAAAGAGTTTTTAGCGCCCACTTTGTCTGGACAGATTATCTTCTGAAGTAAAGTTTAAAGGTTAATCCCTAATTATGAAAATCCACCTAATATCTCCATTTATTGGCTAAAGCAACCAAACTCAACATAATCGGCACTTCAACTAATACCCCAACCACGGTAACCAGGGCCGCCGGACTCTGGAGTCCGAACAAGGCAATGGCCACTGCAACCGCGAGTTCGAAAAAGTTACTGGTCCCAATCATGGCTGCCGGAGCGCACACCGCATGGCGTAATTTTAATTTTCTGCCGCCAAACCAGGTCAGGAAAAATATGAAATAGGACTGAATGATAAGAGGCACAGCAATCAGCAGGATAATAATTGGATTATCCAAAATATTAGGGCCCTGGAAGGCAAAGAGCAACACCAATGTTAACAAGAGCGCTAAAATACTCACAGGCTTCAATTTTGGCAGAAAGTGATTTTTAAACCAATCTTCCCCATGTTTTCTAACCAATATTTTATTAGTGATTACTCCGGCTATTAGTGGAATTACTACAAAAATCAACACAGAAGCCACCAGGGTGTCATAAGGGATGGTAATATCGGTTATTCCCAATAACAGACCTACCAGGGGAACAAAGGCTACCAGGATAATCAAATCGTTAATGGAAACCTGCACCAGGGTGTAATTCGGGTCTCCATCGGTTAGATAAGACCAAACAAAAACCATAGCTGTACAGGGTGCTACTCCAAGTAGAATAGCCCCGGCAATATATTCCCCGGCCATTTCGGGATCTATCCAGGCAGAATACAGATGTTCAAAAAATATCCAGGCAAAAAAGGCCATGGTGAAGGGTTTAATCAACCAGTTCACTACCAGAGTTAGAATTAATCCTTTAGGGGCTTTTCCCACATCTTTGATACTACTGAAGTCAATTTGCAGCATCATCGGGTAGATCATGAGCCAGATAAGGATGGCGATTGGAATATTCACATTATAGATCTGTGCATCGGCCAGAACCTGCATATTGTCTCCCAGGAGATGACCAATTAGAATTCCTGCTGCAATACAAAGCGCGACCCACAGGCTGAGGTAGCGTTCAAAGAATGGGATTTGTTTTTTAGTTTGAGGCATGTTGGTTGATTTTTGAAAAGACATAGTTTAATTCCGTTGCAATCTGAAGGCTGCGTTCCCTATATTTCTCCTTTTGCTGTGGAGTGCCGTCAAAAGTTTTAGGATCATCGTAGGTAACCGGGATTCGCTTTTCTGCTCCGGGGATAAAGGGACAACCTGCATCGGCCTGAGAACAGGTCATAATTGCGGCAAAACCGGAAACAGGATTAAAATTATGATCATAGGTCTTTGAAAATCCAATAACCGGATGGGAATTCTCGCCAAACTTTATGGCATAAACCGGATTATTGCCTTCAGAAATGGGGGAAATTACAAATCCTTGTTCCTCAAGGGTTTCGGCAACCAGCGGAAACATAGCTGTAGCTTCAGTGCCTCCTGAATAACAGCTCAACCTCTCAATGCTGAAATGTTCACCCATAACCTGCGCCCAGATTTGGGAGAGATGACTTCTTCTCGAGTTATGGGTACAAATAAAGTTAAGATTGATTTCGTCTTTGTTTCTGAGCTTCTCCTCTATATATTTGATAAGAGGGGCTAAAACCGCTTTTCGGGAATCGGGAATTGTTTGAACATCCAAGGATTCTAGGGTGTCTTTAATTTTTGAGAATATCATATTATCTATGTTAGCAAGAGGAAAAACTGTTGGGATCATAACTATCAAAGAACAGCGTGAATTCGTCTTTGATTTTTTGCCATTTTTCAGCATTGATGCAATAATTTACAGATACACCATCTACAGTTCCCTGTATTAATCCGAGATTTTTTAACTCTTTCAGGTGTTGGCTGATGGTGGCTTGTGCAAGGCCTAATTCTTCAACCAGATGCGTATTGCAACAGGTATTGGCTCTTAGTAAATATTGCAGAATCGCTATCCGTGCGGGATGCGCAAAGACTTTGGCATAAGTAGCCAGCTCATTCTGAGTGGTACTGAAAAGATCGGATTTTGTAACTCCCATGATTTACTTAATAAATGATTAGCAACAACCACTTTCAGGAGAGCAGCAATTTGAAGATACGGGTTCAACTTTGGCAATCACAGACTCTTCAGCGGGGATTCCACAATTATCTTTGGCCAGGCAATCGGTTTGTTTAGTGATAAGCAGAAAATTAGTGCCGTTGAAGTCCAGGCCAAATTTTTCAATAGTTTGTCCCTGATATTCCACCTCGATCTCAAGATCCCCTATTCCCAAAGTATTTTGAGAGAGTTCTATGATGTGTAATAATTTGTCCGGATGTAATCTGTGGTCGTAGTCGTTGGCATTCCAAAGTTGGAAATTTACCACTTCCTCCTTTCGGACCGTACCTCCACAATCGATAAAATGCTTAGTGATCTTTCCTATTTCGGTAACATGAAAATGATTAGGCACCAGCTCGCCGTTTGGCAATTGGAAGGCAATTTTATCAAGCTGGTTAAGCTGTTTTTTTATTTCTGATAGTTTCATAGCATATAAGTTATAATATATAATTGCAATATTACGATTAATATGAAAACTGCGAAAAAAAAGTTAGAGAATTTTTTAGGAACAGAAATCTAAGGCGGCAAATATTTCGAATAATCTTTTACTCCAAAACCGCGAAAGATTTTCGAAATACTTCTTATCACGGGGGTTATTTCAAACTCCAGATCACCAGGATATTGTCAGAATAGGTGATGTCTTCCGGGGTAAAGCCCTGGGAGGCCGAACTTTCTCCTCTAAGCACAATTTCATGTAGTCCCTGCGTTCCAGATAACCTCATCCCG
>DATISX010000081.1:0-10185 GCA_035468275.1 Salegentibacter sp. | reverse complement strand
CCCTCTATTGTGTCACTGGTTTCAGGAATTTCCTCATTACAGCCAATATCGTCCAGGGAAAGCAAATTGATATAATGCGGAAGAAGGGCTTTAATCTCCTTCATTTTATTCTTGTTGTGTGTTGCAAATACTAGATCCATAGTGGTTTATTGATGGTGATAAGGTTCGTTTTTTAAAATCGTAAAAGCACGGTATAGTTGTTCGGTGAAAAATAAGCGCACCATTTGATGAGAGAAGGTGAGTTTTGAGAGTGCCAGTTTAGCATCTGCTCTTGTGTAAACATCTTCTGAAAATCCAAAAGGGCCGCCAATTACAAATATTAATTGCTTCATCCCGCTGTTTAGTCGCTTCTGAATATATTCGGAAAAACCTACCGAGGTGAATTCTTTGCCCTTTTCGTCAAGGAGCACTACAAAATCTGAAGTCTGTACCTTAGATAAAATTAGGTCTCCTTCTTTAATCTTCTGCTGATTTTCATCAAGATTTTTGGCTTTTTTGAGATCGGGGATTACTTCTATTTCAAATTTTATATAATACTGAAGGCGCTTTTGGTACATTTCAATGAGTTGTTTTAACTCGGTACTATCAGTCTTGCCTATACACACTAATTTTATGGTCATATCCTTTATTTAACGCAGACTTTCCTACTTTTACAAAAATAAGTATTGCAAATGATCTCAAAAGACCAATTCAAAAAAGAAATAGATTTAATTATCACCAATGCTTTAAGGGAAGATATTGGCGATGGAGATCATAGTTCTTTAGCCTGTATTCCCGCCGATGCAACCGGTAAGGCAAAGCTTTTGGTAAAAGATACCGGTATTCTAGCCGGAGTGGATTTCGCACTGCAGGTTTTTGAAAAAGTAGACAGCGGTCTGCAAACCAAAATTATTTTAAAAGATGGCAGTGAGATGAAGCCCGGAGATATTGCTTTTTATTTGGAAGGGAATTCCCGGTCTATTTTAAAGGCCGAACGGCTGGTACTTAACGCGATGCAACGAATGAGTGCTATCGCCTCCAAAACCAAAAAGTTTGCAGATATTTTAGAAGGTACTCACACTAAAATTCTCGACACCAGGAAAACCACCCCCGGAATAAGGGCCATAGAAAAATGGGCCGTGACCATTGGCGGTGGTGAAAACCATAGATTCGGTTTGTTTGATATGATAATGTTAAAAGATAATCACATAGATTTTGCCGGTGGAATTACCAGGGCTATTCAGAAAACTAAAGATTATTTAAACGAGAAAAATCTGGATTTAAAAATTATAGTAGAAGCTAGAAATCTTAAGGAAATTGAAGAAATATTAAAGTCTGATGGGGTTTACCGAATTCTAATAGACAACTTCAATTATGAAGACACCAGGAAAGCGGTAAGCTTAATCAATGGAAAATGTCAAACAGAATCGAGTGGGGGAATTACGCTTCAAACTGCCCGGGAATATGCAGATTGTGGTGTGGATTTTATTTCCAGTGGTGCGTTAACTCATTCTGTACATAACAAGGATCTTAGCTTAAAAGCTATATAATATGTCTCTGAATAAAGCATTTGAATCTAAACTGGAGCGATTCTCCACTTGGTGGGAGAATAAAACAAAAGGTATTCTTTTGCCTGGTTTAGACGGTTTATCGCTTTATGACCTTTGGGAAATTTATTCGGGCGGTATAATTAAAGGAACTTTTTCAACCCGTGCAAGTGCTATTGCTTTTAGCTTTTTTATGGCCTTGTTTCCTTTTTTGCTTTTTATGCTGAATTTGATTCCTTACATTCAGTTTATAGACGATTTTCAGCTGCAGTTTCTTATTTTTATGGATTCGCTCTTACCGCCACAAACTTCAGTTTTTTTCCAGGACATTTTTCTCGATATTGCTAATAACCCAAGGGGCGGGCTGCTTTCAGTTGCATTTATCCTTTCTATATTCTTAATGACAAACGGAGTAAATGCGATTTTTACCGGATTCGAATTTTCCTATCATACTAATGCCAACCGCTCTATAATCAGGCAATACATTATAGCCGTCGGTATTTCGCTTATCATGGCACTGTTGTTGCTCATTACTGTAATACTTGCGGTTTACCTTACATATGCCTTAGACGACCTTGATAAACTGGGATTGATCCCAAAGGATGGAATAGGTGCTCAACTGGTGAAATACAGCGCATTTATTTTATTAATTTATATTGGGGTCGCTACATTATATTTTTTCGGAACCAAAGAAGCCAGGAAAGCGAAATTCTTTTCTATTGGAGCATTTTTTACAACAATTCTTATTCTGATAACCACGTATTTTTTTGGACTTTATATTGATAATTTCTCCTCTTATAACGAATTATATGGATCGATTGGAGCGCTCTTAATTTTAATGGTATACATTTGGATAAACTCAAACATATTATTGCTTGGATTTGAACTTAACGCCTCTTTAATAAAATTGAAAAGAAATTTTAACTAAATTAATTATTTAAACAACACAAAATGAAAAGAATAATCTTTGTGATAATTGCTGTTTTCAGCATTTCTCTTAGCCAGGGTCAAACCGAAATTGGTGGAGCTACCTTGCCAAATACTCTTGAGTATGGTTCAGAAGAAATGAACCTTAACGGTGCAGGAGTGCGGGAAAAATTCTGGATGGATATGTATGCCGGTGGTCTTTATCTCCAGTCTAAATCCTCGAATGCCTCTGAAATTATGAGCGCCGATAAGCCTATGGCTATCAGGTTACATATCGTTTCTAAAATGATAACCAGTGAAAGAATGATAGACGCTGTAAACGAAGGTTTTGAAAACGCAACAAAGGGAAATACTGCCCCAATTTCTTCAGAAATTGCAAAATTCAAAAGCTTTTTTGATGAGCAAATTAACAAAGAAGATATTTTTGATATTGTTTACCTTCCTGATAATGGCGTTACTGTTTATAGAAATGGTGAGGAATCAGGGAATATCAAAGGCCTGGAATTTAAAGGCGCGCTTTTTGGAATATGGTTGTCTGACAATCCAGCCGATGAAGATCTTAAAAAAGGAATGCTGGGAATATAATTTCCAAAAAAAAATATAATTGCTATGAAAACTAATTTGAGCCTGTTACTAATTTTTCTTTGTGCCTTTTTCACCTGTCCCCAAATGCAATCACAAGGCATCTTTGGAAAATGGCAGGTTACTAATGATGCCGGAAAAGTAAATTCCATAATAGAAATTTATGAAAACGGCGAAGAGGTCGCAGGAAAAGTAGTTAGAATAATGAAGGAAGAAGACCGTGACCAAACCTGTGATAAATGTACCGGGGATCTTAAAGATAAACCTATTGAAGGTCTTGAAGTTATTAGTGGTTTTGAAAAAGATGGTAAGGAATATTCAGGCGGCACTTTAATCGACCCAAAATCCGGGAAAGAATATAAAGGAAAAATCTGGCTGGATGAAGAAAATCCTAATATACTCAATGTAAGAGGATATATTGCCTTTTTCTACAAAACCAAAACCTGGGAACGCGTAGAATAAGCTGTCAATAACAAAATGAGGAAAAACCATTCTATTTTAGGATGGTTTTTTACTTTTATGATTCTATTTAATCATTCAAACCCCGGTGTAAATGCCCTATTTTGTTGATGTAATTCTTCCGCTTCCTTTAGATAAACGCTTCACATATGAAGTTTCTGAAGAAGAAGCCAACTTTCTGAAACCGGGAATGAGGCTTGCGGTTCCATTTGGAAAATCAAAGATCTATACCGGCATTGCGGCAAATATTCACCAAACACCCCCTGAAGTTTACGAGGCTAAACCTATTCATCAAATTCTGGATAAAGTGCCACTAATCACTTCGAATCAATTAAAATTCTGGGCCTGGATCTCTTCATATTATATGTGTGCGGAAGGCGATGTGTTACGCGCTGCACTGCCCGGAGCTTTCTTATTGGAAAGTGAAGGCGTGATACAGTTGAAAAACAAGGAAGCTTTTCCAAATGATGATAGTTTAAGCGATGATGAGTTTGTATTACTGGAAGCGCTGCAGCGACAATCTTCCTTAAAGATTCAGGAAGTAATGAAGGTACTGGATAAGAAAACAGTTTTACCGGTTATTAATAAGCTTCTGGAAAAAGATTTGGTAGTTTTAAACCAGGAGATTTATGAACAGTACAAGCCTAAGAAAACACGTTATATTAAGCTCAGTGGGAATTTTAGTAAAGAAGCTGCTATGCATGAACTTTTGGATTCGCTGAGTCGTGCGCCCAGTCAACGGGAGATAATGCTGACCTATTTCAGCTTAACAGCGAAAAGCCGGAAACCACTTAAATTAAAAAGCTTACTAAAGGAAAGCAAGGCTTCCCCGGGAACAGTAAAATCTCTGATCGATAAAGGTATCCTGGAAGAGTTCTACCAGGAGACCGATAGGGTAAGCTTTTCGGGGGAAACCACTTCAAAAGCGATTGTTTTTAGCGAGTATCAACAGAAAGCTTTTTCAGAAATTGAGGGTCATTTTAAGGAAAATAAAGTGTGCTTGCTGCATGGTATTACCTCTTCAGGCAAGACAGAGATATATATTGAACTTCTTAAAGAGGTTTTGGCTGGCGGAAAGCAGGCACTCTATTTGCTGCCGGAAATTGCCTTAACCACGCAGCTTATTCAGCGGTTACAACATTATTTTGGGGAGAAGGTTTTAATCTATCACAGTAAGTATTCGGTTAATGAGAGGGTAGAGGTATACCGAAAGATTCTTGAGGATCCGGGCTCTGGTCATGTGATTATTGGGGCACGATCTGCAGTTTTTCTTCCCTTCAAAAATTTGGGATTGGTGGTAGTAGACGAAGAACACGAAAGCTCCTTTAAGCAATATGATCCTGCGCCAAGATACCATGCCCGGGATGCCGCCGTGGTCTTAGCTTCATTTTTTAATGCGAATCTTCTCCTTGGTTCAGCCACTCCATCACTGGAATCGTATTTCAATGCGCAGCACCATAAATACGGACTTGTTGAGCTGAATCGCAGGTATGGGGATGTTTTATTGCCTGAAATTGAGATCGTTGATATAAAGACCAAGCATAAGAGAAAACAGATGACCGGCCATTTTTCTGATCGGCTTCTGGAAGAGATAAAAACAACATTAAAAGAAGAGGAACAAGTAATCCTGTTTCAGAATAGAAGGGGTTTTTCACCGATATTGGAATGCACTACCTGCGGTCATTCTCCCCAGTGTCCTAACTGTGATGTGAGTTTAACCTACCACTCCCATAACAACCAGTTGCGCTGCCATTACTGCGGATATCATATTGCCATGCAGCAAAAATGTATGGCTTGCCAAAGCACTGAGATCACTACAAAGGGCTTCGGTACAGAACAGATAGAAACAGAACTCAAAGCGCTATTTCCGAAAAATAAAATAGCCAGAATGGATCAGGATACCACTCGGGGTAAATATGCTTTTGATAAAATAATCAGTGCTTTTGAAAATCAGGAGATCGATATTTTGGTTGGTACCCAAATGGTGACCAAAGGCCTGGATTTTAGGCATGTGAATCTGGTTGGAATTATGAACGCCGATAACCTGTTGAATTTCCCTGATTTCAGGGCTCACGAACGCAGCTTTCAGTTGATGCTCCAGGTTGCCGGGAGGGCCGGTAGAACCAAAAAACGTGGAAAAGTGTTGATCCAGAGCTATAACCCCAATCATCAGATCGTGCAACAGGTTTCAACCGGAGATTATTTTGGTATGTATAAAGAACAGCTTGAAGAACGCTATAATTATAAATACCCACCGTATTACAGGATAATTCGGTTTACATTGAGAAGCAGGGATTTTTCAACCAACAATAATGCCGCCGAGTGGTTGGCGAAGTCGCTTACAAATGTGTTTGGGGATTATGTGCTTGGTCCTGAAATTCCGCCTATAGCGCGTATTCGAAATGAATATTATAAAAATATCCTGCTTAAAATTCCGCAGCAACAGAGTTTGGAAAAAACCAAAACGGTTACAAATAAAATTTTGAGTAGTTTTAAATCTATAGGAACTTTTAGAAGTGTAAGAGTAGTGGTAAATGTAGATCCAATATAAAAAAAGCCACTTTTTTTGTAGTTGCTTAAGAAAATTGAAATTGGTTATAATCTAATAAGATTAATGAATCTGGCTTAAGGCTTCTACAAGATCACCTTTTTTATGTCGGCTTAGTGGAAGCTTCTGCTGGTCTATTTCAATATTTTTACTATTGTATCGCTCAATTTTATCAAGGTTTACAATATAAGATTTGTGGGTACGCAAAAATTTATCGTTTGGCAATTGTTCTTCGAAAGATTTCATTGTAGCCAAGACCACAAAATTTTCTTTTTCCGTTACAAACCTAACGTAGTCGCCTAAGGCTTGAATATATTTTAGTTTATTCAGGAAAACTTTTCTGTTTTTTAGATTGCTTTTCACAAAGATGAATTCCTCTTCCTCCGGGTTTACAGGTACCTGGTGTTTAAGTTTGAAAAGGTTTATAGCCTTATTAACCGCGTTATTGAAACGCTCTTTGGTTACCGGTTTGTGTATGTAATCTATGGCATCGTAATCAAATGCTTTAAAAGCATACTGCGTTTTACCGGTTACAAAGATAATCTGAGGTTTGTTAGGAAGATCATCAAGAAGTTCGAAGCCTGAAAGTATAGGCATTTCAATGTCCAGGAAAATCAGGTCTATTTCAGTGTCAAGCAAACCATTCTTCGTTTCGATGGCGTTATTATACTCAGCCACTAACTTTAGGTTAGGATGATCTTTAATCAGCTTGACAATAGACAATCTTTGTAAGCTGGAATCATCAACAACAGCGCATTTGAGTAAAATTTCTTCCACAGTCAGATAGGTTAAGTAATAACAATATTAATCATTAAATTTATTAATTACAAGTTAAAGAGCACATTCATTAGGATTAAATACACTTTATCTATGCTGTAGGGTTTTGAAAATAGAAATAATAATTCTACTTTTGCAGCCAAATTTAATTAAAAGTAATTTTATATGAATCATTACGAAACTGTTTTCATCTTGAATCCCGTTTTATCTGATGAGCAGATAAAGGAGACAGTTCAGAAATACGAAGAATTTCTTGTTTCTAAAGGTGCCAAGATGATATCGAAAGAAGATTGGGGGCTAAGAAAACTGGCTTACCCAATCCAACACAAAAAAAGTGGTTTTTATCACTTATTTGAATTCCAGGCACCAGGTGAGGCTATCGAGCCATTGGAACTTGCCTTCAGAAGAGATGAGCGCATGATGCGTTACCTAACTGTGAAGTTAGACAAGCATGCTATCGCATGGGCTGAGAAAAGAAGAAACCGTAAACAAGAAAAAGCGTAAGTATGGCTACCTCTATTGAACAACAAGCAAAAGGAAAAAAAGACGGGGAGATCAGATATCTTACCCCTCTTAACATAGAAACTTCTAAAACCAAGAAGTATTGCCGGTTTAAAAGATCTGGAATTAAATATATAGATTATAAAGATCCGGATTTCTTAATGAGTTTCGTAAACGAACAAGGTAAATTATTACCTCGTCGTTTAACAGGAACATCATTAAAATACCAAAGAAAAGTGGCTGTTGCCGTTAAACGCGCCCGTCATTTGGCACTAATGCCATACGTTGGTGATTTACTAAAATAATAAAGGCAGTTTTATGGAATTGATACTTAAGAAAGACGTAGATAATTTAGGCTTTAAAGATGACGTGGTAGACGTAAAAAACGGATACGGACGTAACTTTTTAATTCCTCAGGGATTTGCACAGCTTGCAACCCCTTCAGCTAAGAAAGTTTTAGCTGAAACCCTGAAACAACGTGCCTATAAAGAACAAAAGAATATAGATGCAGCCAAAAAACAGGCTGAAAAACTAAATGGTTTGGAGATCAAGATTCCTGCAAAAGCTGGAGCTGGTGACAAATTATTTGGATCTATTACTAATGCCGATCTTGCCGATTCACTGGCTAAAGAAGGTGTAGAGATTGAAAAGAAATATATTAATATCGCAGGTGGTAACATCAAGCGTTTGGGACAATATGACGCTACTTTGCGTTTTCACCGTGAGGTGATCTCAAACTTTAGCTTTGATGTTGTAGCTGAAGCTTAATTTATTTTATTTATAAGAATAAGCCTGCTCTTAGTGAGTGGGCTTTTCTATTTTAGTGAAACCCAAGTTTGCCGGTTGAACTAATCCCGATATACAGCGGGATCCCTTTAAAATTTTACCCAGAATGAAATACGCCCGCTTAACCAAGGAACAATTTGAAGAAATGCACCAGGAATTTATAAATTTCCTGGCAAGCCAATCAATTACTGCTGATGAATGGCAGGAAATAAAAACCAATAAACCAGAAATTGCGGAACAGGAACTAGACGTTTTTAGCGACCTGGTTTGGGAAGCAGTATTAAATAAAGTGGAATACCTGGAGCATTTTTCTCCCAATCAAATTTTTCTTTTTCACATTACTACCGCAACAATCAACCTTGTCGCTGTTAAAATAGAAAACGAGGCTATAGATCTCAGAACTAAAGAGGGATA
Source organism: Salegentibacter sp. (assembly GCA_035468275.1). Classification (GTDB taxonomy): domain Bacteria; phylum Bacteroidota; class Bacteroidia; order Flavobacteriales; family Flavobacteriaceae; genus Salegentibacter. The sequence continues at coordinate 1,665 of DATISX010000081.1, read as the reverse complement.
TAACTGGCTGCAGGGGAATCTTCTGGATGAGTCGGTGAATATTTATACTTCAACCAAGGCTATAAGTGACGATCGCAATAAAGATATTTTTGCCCTTATTCAGCAGGGTGCTAATATTACGAAAGGTGAGTTATATGCTTACTTTGAGAATGTTGTAAATTAATTTCAACAACCTTCTAATCTCTATTCATATCTTAAAGATTCAATAGGATCTTGTTTTGCAGCTTTTGCTGCGGGATAACTTCCAGCCAGGATAGCCACCAGAATGGTTATTGCCGTTGCCCAAAGCATAGCGATCCAGGGCGTTGTGAAATCGAAGCCTGCAGCTGCCGATACTGCGAAGCCAATAAGGATTCCAAACAGAATTCCTATTATTCCACCTATCTGACCGATTATAAGTGTTTCCATAAAGAATTGAGTCGCAATAGTTTTACTTTTTGCACCCAGTGCTTTACGAACTCCAATTTCGCGGGTTCTTTCCGTAACGCTTACAAGCATAATATTCATCAGTGCGATGGAAGAACCAAAAATGGTAATGATAGATATGACCCAGGCTGCCATGTTCAGGTAACCTGTAATGGAGAAAATTCTATTTATCAAATCATCGCTTTTTTCTATGCCGAAATTATTTTCTTCCACAGGATTGAGCTTTCTAATATTTCTAAAAGTGAGTATTGCATCCTCCTGAGCCGCCTCTAAGAATTCTTTATTATCTACTTTTACGCTTAAATTATAATTTATTCTGGGTTGAGTGAATAAGGACCTGGCCATTTGAATAGGAATCAATACTCGTAGATCCTGGTTATTTCCGAAGGTGGATCCTTTTGATTCCAGAACCCCAATAACTCTGAATTTTGCTCCCCGTACACTAATAGTCTTTCCAATGGGATCAGCTCCTTTGAACAATCCTTTTTCCTTAACAAAATCAGCTCCCAGAACCGCGACATTGGTGTTGTTGCTTACATCAAAGACATTTAACTCGCGTCCCAGTTCTACATTTAAACCACTATTACTTAAAAAGTTTTCATTGATCCCCAGAACAGAAACTTCAGGATCGGTTTTTTCATTTTCATATTTTACTTCAGCGGTTCCCGTTCCGGTGAAAGATACCGAGGTTTGGGTGAAGGGGTAATCGTAATTCTGTTCAAATTGCCGAACCTCTCTGTAGCTAATTATTGGATTTATCTTTTCGGTTTCACCACCGCCGCGACGCTGAGAATTAAATTCGTAACGCTGAATATTAAAAGTGTTTGCTCCCATAGAAGCAAAGTCACTGCTAATAGTGTTTTCCAGGGCTGCCACGGCGCTAAGGATGCCTACAAGCGCGGTGATCCCAATAGCGATAATCAGCACGGTTAGAATAGTTCGTAGAAGCTGACTTTTAATAGAATTAAAAGCAATTCTGATGTTTTCTTTTAGCAGGCCAAACATATATTCGAATTATTATGCAAAAGATTAGACTCCAAGACCACCCAAATGTTACTTTAAAATTGAAATTTATTTGGGTTCGCTTAAAAATTAAGATATTTGCAGCCAGAACAAAATCAATTCAAGGCTTTACCACCAAAAATTTTATGGCACAAAAACCATCTATTCCTAAAGGCACCCGGGATTTTTCTCCTGCGGAAGTTGCAAAAAGAAATTACATCTTCGGAAAAATAAAAA
>DATISX010000080.1:0-13308 GCA_035468275.1 Salegentibacter sp. | reverse complement strand
GATCTTTGGCGATGATTATTATTATTGGAAGTTATATGAATCGGCAGAGCTATTAAAGGAGTTGAGCGATGTCGGGAAAGGAGAAGCTTTGTTACGAAAAGGAGGAAGTTCGCTCACGTATTACCAGAAAGGGGCCTGGGCCTTGCATATTTTGCGAGAAAAAGTAGGAGATACTGCTTTTAAAAGCGGAGTTAGAAATTACCTGGAACTCTATGCTAATCAAAACGTGAATACCGTTAATTTCATTGCTGAAGTAGAAAAGACTTCCGGGCAGGATCTTTCTGGCTTTATAGTTGATTGGCTTAAGCAAACTGCATTCCAGGGAACTGAAGCTTTGAATTCCCTGAAACAATCTGAATTTATGCAGAATTATCTCGGGATAGCCGCGTTAAGGGAGAGTTCTCTGGAGCAGAAGTCAGAGCTTCTTCGAAATGCGCTTCAGAAGCCTGTAAATGATTATATAGGGCAGGAAGTGGTCTTTCAGCTGGCGGGAGAAACCTCCAGAGAAGCCCTTCAGCTCTATAAATTGGCATTTCAAAGTGAAAATATATTTGTGCGGCAGGCCATTGCGCTAAGTATGGATGAAATCCCACAGGAATTAAAAACGGAGTATGAAAATCTGTTGCAGGATGAATCCTGGTTGACCATAGAAGCCGCCCTTACTAATCTTTGGATGCAATTTCCGGAGGAGAATACAAAGTATTTGGAGGAAACCCGGGGCCTGACCGGTTTTACCGATAAAAACCTCAGAATCCTTTGGCTCACTTTAAACCTGGCAACACCTTCATTTGATCCCGAAAAAAAGCAGGAGATCTATCAAGAACTTTCAGAATATACCGCGCCAAATAATCCTTTTGAAATTCGGGAAAATGCTTTTGGATATCTTTTTCAGATAAATGCTTTCAGTAATGAGAATCTTAGGGACTTATTAGAAGGAACTCAGCATCACAACAACCCATTCCGGAGTTTTAGCCGTCAGTTGCTGTTAGAATTGATAAATAATCCGGATTACCGGAGTCAATTAGAAGTGATCAAAGAGGAATTGCCTGAAAAAGAAAGAAGTTTTTTGAATGAAAAATTAAGTAGTTAACGCTCTAATTTTATTTGCGTTTTAAATCAATTACTTATTTTGGCCATCAGGAGTTATGCTGAAAATTAATTAGAAGAATTGATAATGCGAGCATTGGTAATATCAGGAGGAGGAAGCAAAGGGGCCTTTGCCGGTGGAGTGGCCCAGTATTTAATTCAGGAGGAAGGGAAAAAATATGATATGTTCCTAGGAACATCAACAGGAAGTTTGCTCATCCCACATCTTGCCGCCGGAAATATCGAAAAGGTATATGATATTTATACCAACGTGAACCAGCGCAAGATCTTCAGCGTTAATCCATTCATAGTTAAGAAAAAAGAGGGTCGGGAATATGTAACGATCAATTACCTTAATACGTTCTGGCAATTTATTCGTAAGAAAAGAACTTTTGGGGAGAGCCAGAATTTAAGGAAGCATATAAAACGCCATTTCTCTCCCCAAGAGTTTGAGATTTTACAGACCTCGGTTAAGGATGTGGTTGTCACTGTTTCTAATCTTTCCAAAAACCGGGTGGAGTATAAGTCCATTCATGATTTTTCTTATGAGGATTTTTGCGACTGGATCTGGATAAGCTGTAATTATATTCCTTTTATGAGTTTAGCGCAAAAAGACGGTTTTGAGTATGCCGATGGAGGTTTGGGCTGTGTGGTTCCAATTAGAGAAGCCATAAAACGCGGTGCGACCCAGGTAGACGCCATTATTCTGGAGGCCGAAAATATGGAATACAATAAAGTGCTGGGAAAAAACCCTTTTTCGCTTATGATCAATCTTTTTGGATTCTTACAGGACCAGGTAGAATATCACGATATCGTGGAAGGCAAACTCGCCGCTCTTAATAAAAAAGTTAAACTGAATACTTATTATACTCCCACAAAACTCACCGAGAATTCGCTGGTTTTCAACAAGAATTTAATGACCGAGTGGTGGCAACAAGGTTTTGAGCACGCCCGGGAAAGACATATGCAATATCTCGAACAACGAAAGAAAAACTTTTTCGGGTTCTTTTAAATGAAAGATCTGACTTCTTTTTTAATGAAAGCCAGGGCAGCATCAGTGGGTGCCGGTTTATCTATCATATTCTTTAAAATGGTTTCTCGAAGTCCATCGGCGGTAGTAACTTCTTCTAAGCTATTCGCTTTTCTGATAAGCCCAATGGTGGCATTTTTTGCGGTTTTTATATAATCCCAACAATCCCCGCTTACATAGATTTGTTGTGCGAGATTATGCTCAAACTCTTGCTCAATAGTCTTTACCAGCAATTGCTCATAAAGCACAGGATCATCGGAATGAGGTTTTACGCGGAATAAAATTTTTCCCGGAGAGATTCTTTCCAGGAAAAGCGTCATTCTCTCGTAAGCTTGCAATCGCAAAGGCAAGGCTGTTTTCTGGTTATCTTTTACCAGAAGAAAACGGCGACGGCCTTCTTCACTTTTTATAAATGATTTAAAAAAATAATAGGCCAGGGCACCCACAATAAGTGCAGGTAATAGCGCTAAAAGTAATTGTGAAATTTCTATTTCGTTCATTCTGTTTTATCGTATTCTGAAGTATCTTTTGCTACTTTGGTTTAAACTTCCTTTTTTTGAATTTCCACTTTAAGGGGAACAATCCAAAAGTTCTTGTACACGGCCGAAAGGTACTTTTTCTTTGTGATAAGTAAAAGTCGCAGCCAGATTTCTGCCTGGTTTCTATTCTGTAATTACTGATTTAAATAATCTATGGCGATTTGTGACATTGTTTTTACGCCTAAAAGCATTCCGCTTTCATCTATGAAGAAATCCGGAGTATGGTGTGGCGCTGCCTCGGTTGCATCTAATGGTTTTCCTCCAAGAAAAAAGTAGAATCCCGGCACTTCTTCCTGAAAATACGAAAAATCCTCACCACCTGTGGTAGCTTTCACCAATTCTACGTGATCTTTGCCAGCAACTTTTTCAAGAGTTGGCAGCATCTGGCTTGTGAGCTCCGGATCGTTGTAAGTGATCGCTGTATTATTCTGAATTTCAATAGTGGCATCTCCGCCGTATGCTTTAGCGATTGCCGGAACCATTTCGCGCATTCTTTTAAGAATAAGGTCTTTCATATCAGGGTCAAGGGTGCGAACGGTTCCTATCATCTCAGCAGATTCGGGGATGATATTAAACCTTACTCCGCTGGTGATTTTCCCAACTGAAATAACCGCTGCACCATCCACAAGTTTGGAGTCGCGACTGATTATAGTCTGCAGGCCTTCGATGATTTTTGCTGAAATAAGAATGGGGTCGGTGCCGCTCCAGGGTGCCGAGCCGTGGGTTTGTTTTCCTTTTACGTTGATCACAAAACGCTCTACTGCCGCCATAGTGCCTTCGGGTTTATAACGAATCGTGCCTACAGGAGTTGCAGAATTGATGTGCAAACCAAAAATCGCATCAACATCCGGATTTTTTAATACGTCTTCCTTGATCATAAGTCCGGCTCCACCTTCTTCGCCGGGCGGCGGGCCTTCTTCAGCCGGTTGAAAGATGAACTTCACCGAACCGTTGATCTTGTCTTTATTTTGAGAAAGCACTTCGGCGACACCCATTAAGATTGCCACGTGTGTATCGTGCCCGCAGGCGTGCATAACTCCGGTTTCTGACCCCAGGAATTCAGTGGTGACTTCAGATTTAAAAGGGAGATCGTTTCGCTCGGTGACGGGAAGGGCATCCATATCAGCACGCAGGGCTACTGTTTTGCCAGGATTGTTGCCTTTTAAAATTCCGACAACTCCGGTTTTGGCAACTCCCGTTTGAGTTTCTATTCCCAGTTTCTCAAGATGGGCCGCGATCTTTTCGGCGGTTTCAAATTCCCGGTTAGAGAGTTCAGGGTTTTGGTGAAAATCTCTTCGCCAGGAGATTACCTGTTCTTCAAGATTTTCAGCAGCAATTTTTATTTCAGGATCGATTTCCTGGGCTGTAATACCTATGCCGAAAAGGGCAAAGAAGGCAAGGCTAAGTTTTTTCATGTTTAGTTTTATGAGCAATGAAGTTTAAATATATCTAAATTATAGGTTTTTGCAATTGCGTCCCGGCTTTTTGTTTAAAAAGAATAGGCTTCGGGGTTTAATTTTCAGGGCATTTTGGTTAAATTCACCCCGTTAAAAAACTGAAGGAAATTTGGAAAAATATTTAGCCGAATTAAATGACGCTCAGCGTGCTCCGGTGTTGCAGAAAGATGGAGCCATGATTGTAATTGCAGGAGCAGGATCGGGGAAAACCCGGGTGCTAACTTTCCGTATCGCTTATTTGATGAGCCAGGGAGTTGATCCTTTTAATATCCTGTCGCTTACTTTTACCAATAAAGCGGCTCGGGAAATGAAAAACAGGATCGCTAAGATCGTTGGAAATTCTGAAGCAAAAAATTTGTGGATGGGAACTTTCCACTCCATTTTTGCCAAAATCCTTCGGTTTGAAGCCGATAAACTGGGATATCCTTCTAATTTCACTATTTATGACACCCAGGATTCTCAAAGTGTAATAAGGGCGATAATAAAAGATATGCGCCTGGATAAGGATGTGTATAAATACAAGCAGGTTTATAACCGTATCTCCTCTTACAAAAACAGCCTGATCACGGTAAAGGCCTATTTTCAGAATCCTGAACTTAAAGAGGCCGATGCGATGTCTAAAAAGCCTCGCCTTGGAGAGATTTATCAGGAATATGTGGATCGGTGTTTTAAAGCCGGTGCGATGGATTTTGATGATTTACTGCTGAAGACCAACGAACTCTTAAACCGCTTTCCCGAGGTGCTTCATAAATATCAGAATCGCTTCAGGTATATTCTGGTAGATGAGTACCAGGATACCAACCACTCGCAGTATCTTATCGTGAAAGCGCTCTCAGATAAATTTCAGAATATATGTGTGGTTGGCGATGATGCACAGAGTATTTATGCCTTCCGTGGAGCGAACATCAACAACATTTTAAATTTTCAGAAAGATTATCCTGATGTGCAAACATACCGGCTGGAACAGAACTACCGTTCTACCAAGAATATTGTAAATGCGGCTAACTCGATAATCGATAAAAACAAAACCAAGCTTGAAAAAATAGTCTGGACGCATAATGAAGACGGTTCTAAAATCGTGGTAAATCGCTTGCTAACCGATGGGGAAGAAGGTCGGTTTGTGGCAAGCTCTATCTTTGAGAACAAAATGCAAAATCAACTCAATAACAATGATTTTGCGATCTTATACCGAACCAATGCCCAGAGTAGGGCCATGGAAGATGCGTTGAGGAAAAAAGAGATTCCCTACCGAATTTACGGCGGACTTTCATTTTATCAGCGTAAAGAGATCAAGGATGTGCTGGCATATTTGCGTTTGCTCATCAATCCTAAAGACGAGGAAGCTGTAAAGCGAATCATCAATTATCCGGCGAGAGGAATTGGCCAGACCACCATGGATAAATTAAGCATTGCTGCTAATCAATACGGTCGCTCGATCTTTGAGGTAATTGAAAATATAGATCAGCTTAACCTGGGAATTAACAGCGGAACCCGAAACAAGTTGAAGAACTTCGTGAACATGATAAAGAGTTTCACGATCCTTGCTGAGAACGCTGATGCTTTTACCGTGGCCGATACGGTAACCAAAAAAACCGGACTGGTTCAGGAACTAAAAAAGGACGGAACTCCGGAAGGTGTGGCTCGTATAGAGAATATTGAAGAATTGCTCAATGGGATAAGGGATTTTGTGGAGGAACAAAAAGAACTGGCAGATGCTAATGGCTCTTTAGCTGAATTCCTTGAAGATGTAGCCTTGGCCACCGATATGGATAAAGATACCAGTGATGATGACAGAGTTGCCTTGATGACGATACACCTGGCGAAAGGTTTGGAGTTTCCTTATGTATATATCGTTGGGCTCGAAGAGGACCTCTTTCCTTCAGCAATGAGTATGAACACCCGAAGTGAGTTGGAAGAGGAACGCAGGCTTTTCTATGTTGCCTTGACAAGGGCTGAAAAACAGGCATATTTAACTTATACTCAATCCCGATATCGCTGGGGTAAACTTGTGGATGCCGAGCCAAGTAGATTTATCGAGGAGATAGATGAACAGTTTAAAGATTATATGATTCCGCAGGATGATTATAAATATAAGCCGCTTATCGACACCGATATTTTTGGGGATGTAGATAAATCCAAGCTTAGGCAATCAAAACCCCAAAACGGAACTCCGCCGCCTGCACATAAGCCATCTGAATCTCAATTGAGAAAACTTCGGAAACTTAAACCTGCAGCCACTGAACCCCAACAGGCAACAAACTCCATAAAACTCGAAGCCGGGAATATGGTGGAGCATTTGCGTTTTGGCAAAGGGAAAGTTTTAAGCATAGACGGAGTGGGCCAGGATAAAAAAGCGGAGATCGATTTTGAGAATGGAGGAATCAAGAAACTTTTGTTGAGATTTGCTAAATTAAAATTGCTCAGTTAAGCCGTTAAACTTCTGTTATTTAGAGCCGCGAAAAGCGGCTTTCTTTTTATCTTCATGGTGAATTATTTCTGTATAGCTTTTCCTGATCTTTAGAATATAAATGCCTTCAGAAAGAAGAATACAAAACGAAACAAGTTTAAATAGTAATCTAAAAACACCCGAAATTCTGTAATTTTCAGGGTGTTTTAAATATGTAATTATGGCTGAACTAATTAGAATTTATGAAGAGAACCCAAGTCCAAAACTAATCAATAAAGTAGTTGAAGTTCTTAGGAATGGTGGTCTTGTAATTTATCCAACGGATACGGTTTACGGTTTAGGTTGCGATATTACTAATACCTCGGCGCTGGAAAAGATCGCCCAGATCAAAGGGGTTAAACTGGATAAAGCGAATTTCTCTTTTATTTGTGAAGATCTGAGTAATCTTTCAGACTATGTTAAACAGATCGATACGGCAACCTTTAAAATACTTAAAAGAACTTTGCCGGGGCCTTATACCTTTATTCTTCCGGGGAACAATAACCTACCTAATGTTTTCAAAAAGAAAGAGACCGTAGGAATAAGAGTACCCGATAATAATATTTGCAGAGCACTGGTTTCGGCTTTGGGAAATCCAATAGTTTCAACTTCAATAAGAGATGAGGATGAAGTTTTGGAATACACCACCGATCCTGAACTTATAAGGGAGAAATGGGACAACCTGGTAGATATTGTGATTGATGGCGGCTACGGGGATAATATTCCCTCTACAGTTATAGATCTCACCACAGCGGAACCTGAGGTAATTAGAGAAGGGAAAGGAAGTATCGATATTATGTAACTTATTCCGTTATAAAATAAAAAACCCTCGACATGGCGAGGGTTTTTTGTGAAATTATATATGTTTCAGACTACTCGGCTGCTTCCATTCCTTCTTCAATCATTCCGTAGAATTGATCAAGTTTTGGAAGAACAACAATTCTTGTTCTTCGGTTCTTTGAACGACCTTCAGCTGTTTCGTTAGAATCTACAGGGATGTAGTAACTTCTACCTGCGGCTGTCATTCTTGCTGGTTCTACACCAAATTCATCCTGAAGAATACGCACTACAGAAGTTGCACGTTTAACAGAAAGATCCCAGTTATCTTCGAACATAGACGTTTTAATTGGCTTGTCATCAGTATGACCTTCAACCATAAACTCTATTTCCGGACGGTTCTTTACAACGGTAGCAACTTTTCCTAGTACTTCCTTAGCACGTGAAGTTACATTATAACGTCCGCTGTCAAATAACAATTTATCTGAAATTGAAACATAAACCACACCTTTTTCAACATTGATCTCGATGTCTTCGTCGCTCATATTTCCAAGGGCTCCTTTTAAACTAGTAACAAGAGCAAGAGTAACAGAATCTTTTTTGTTGATTGCGTCACGCATTCTGGTAATAGCAAGGTCTTTTTCTTTTATACTTTCCAAAGAACGCTCAAGGTTTTCAGCCTCTTTTTTAGAAAGAGTTGCTAAATCACCAACATTGTTAAGCAGTGCGGCGTTGGTGTTGTTTAGAGTAGTGATTCGACTGTTAAGACTTTCTTTCTCGTCTAAACAAGAGTTTAATTTAACTGTGGCAGTATTTAACTGGTCCTGGATGTCTCGTTTTTCGGTTTCCAATTCTGAATATTTCTTCTGTGAAACACAGGAAGAAAGTAAAACAGCAACAGTAGCCGATAAAAGCATGATTCGTTTCATAACTTGTAATTATTATTAATGTTAGATGTCCCAAAAGTATCAAAAAAATATAAAGGGGAAAAGAAGCTTTAACATTAGTTTCTAAATGTTTTACTATAAGTCAGAGAATTTCCGCTTACCGCACATGAAATAAGAGATTACAATAGATTTTTGATTATAATAATCTTCCTTTTTTGGGAGATTGTTACGTTTTTCCAAAAGAAGAGTGATGTGCTTGTAAAAGCTAAGGTGAGCCTGTAAAATGGCGTAGAAATGAGCAAATTTACCTGCTGCAATAAATTTTATCGCAGCAAGGGCATCAAGGATCATCCTTAAAAATATAAGAAAAAATGCTGCGGCGCCTGGCGTATTTTTAAGCAGGGAGAATAGACTATTCCTGAAATTAAAAAAGGTCTTTCGGGGATTCATGCTGTTTAACGTGGCTCCTCCCAGATGATAAACCCTGGACCCGCCAGTATATTTTACTTTATATCCCAGGTTATGCAAACGCCAGCAAAGATCGATTTCTTCCTGGTGTGCAAAATAGGTTTCATCCAAAGCACCTGCTTCGTAAAAGGCCGATTTTCTAATTGCCAGACAGGCTCCGCTTGCCCAGAAAATGTAGGTGTCGTCATTATACTGGCCATGGTCTTCCTCCAGACTGTCAAAAATCCGGCCGCGGCAATACGGGTAACCTAATTTATCTATAAAACCTCCTGCCGCTCCTGCGTATTCAAAATGATTCTGGTTTTTGTAATCCAGTAATTTTGGCTGAACCGCAGCGGTATTAGGTTCCGCCTGAAATATTTCAAGAATTGGCCCCAGCCAGTTTTCAGTCACTTCAACATCTGAATTCAGCAGAATGAAAATATCTTCTTCAAGGTGTTTCAGAGCATCGTTGTATCCTTTGGCGTAACCCCCATTCTCTTTATTCTGAAGGATCTTTACCGAAGGAAATTCTTCCTTTAATACAGCAACCGAATCGTCGGTGGAAGCATTATCGGCTACGTAGATATTCGCTTTATCAGAATAGTTTAAGACAGAAGGCAAAAATTCCCTCAGCAGATCCCGGCCATTCCAGTTAAGGATAACTACGGCAACACTTAAAGGTGTCTTTTTATTTGTTTCGGTTTTCATTTGTTGTTCCATTCGGGAAGTTCTTTCAAAAACCTATAGGTTTCCTTCTCATAATCCATTTGACAATAATAATGATCGAGTCCGTTGCTTAGCATTAAATAACGGGCATTGAGGCTGAGGTTGTATCTGGCAATCTGGTCGAAAGTTTCCTGAGTTATTTTGATTCCGGGAGCTTTGCATTCCACAATTAAAAAAATACTACCATCAGAATTATAAACTACCAGATCATAACGTTTGATGAGTTTCCCTAGTTTCAGCTGCTTTTCAGCATTTATAAGACTTTTCGGATAATTTTTGTCTTCAGTTAAAAAACGAATACAATGCTGTCTTACCCATTCTTCAGGAGTTAAAATCACGAATTTTTTCCGCAGCTCATCAAAAACGGCTATTTTATTTTGATTATTTTTGAACCGAAACCGGTACCGGGGAAAATTGAGGTCAAGCATAGGCTCAAAAATAGCAAAGTCAGGAGATTTTTCTGTAAATAGCAATCAATTAAATTCCAAAAATACCAGCGGAACTAAATCTTTTCATGGAAGAAGCAAGACAAATCGTTAATAACATCAAGCAAGGAAACATTCAGCCTATTTATTTTCTGATGGGGGAAGAGCCATATTACATCGATAAAATCTCTGATTTTATTGCGGAAAATATCCTGGCAGAAGAAGAAAGGGGTTTTAATCAGATTGTGATGTACGGCCGGGATACTACAATAGATGAAATTGCCAGCAATGCCCGTCGTTACCCTATGATGGCAGAACGGCAGGTATTAATTGTAAAAGAAGCCCAGGACCTTTCCAGAAGTATAGAGAGTTTAAGTGCCTATGCCGATAATCCCCAGCCTACAACGGTTCTGGTGATGTGCTATAAATACAAGAAAATAGACAAAAGGAAGAAATTATATAAATCGATTAATCAGTCAGGGCTAATCTTTGAAAGTAAGCGGCTATACGAAAATCAGGTTGCGCCCTGGATTCAGCAGACTCTTAAATCAAGGGGTTACAGTATTACACCGAAGGCAGCTCAAATGCTGGTGGAATTTTTAGGGATGGATTTGGGGAAAATCGATAATGAGTTGGAAAAACTTCAACTAATAATCTCCAAAGAAACTCAAATTACACCCGAGCTAATTGAAGAGAATATAGGTATTAGCAAAGATTTTAATAACTTCGAGCTGCGCAAAGCTATTGGAGAGCGGGATGTACTTAAAGTGCACCGAATTATCAATTATTTCGCTCAAAATCCAAAAGACAATCCATTGGTGGTGACCATATCCTTATTGTTTTCGCTTTTTTCACAGATTTTACAATACCATGGTTTGCCTGATAAATCTAAAGGCAATGTTGCAAAACAATTAAAGGTAAGTCCGTTTTTTGTTAGTGATTATGTTTTGGCGGCCAGAAATTATCCCATGAAGACCGCGAGTAGGGCGATTGATCTTTTGCATGATACAGATGCTAAGAGCAAAGGGGTAGGGGCTGCCAATATTTCCCAGGGAGATCTTTTAAAAGAATTACTGGTAAAAATAATGAATTAAGTTAATGAAGAAATTAAACTCCTGGATTAGTGCCGCCCGTTTGAGGACTTTGCCGCTATCGGTATCCGGAATTATAGTTGGAACCACCATTGCCGTTCAACACGGCTTTTTTAATATAGCGATTTTCAGTCTGGCCCTGGCCACAACTTTAGGCCTCCAGATTCTTTCAAACTTTGCCAATGATTATGGCGACGGAGTTAAAGGTACCGATAACGAAGACCGGGTAGGGCCGCTAAGAGCCATTCAAAGTGGGTTGATCACCAGGAAAGAAATGAAACAGGGAATCGTTATAACAGCTCTAGGTACCCTGGTGCTGGCAATTCTGCTTATTTATGCTGCCTTCGGAAAAGAGAATCTGCTTTTTGCACTTGTCTTTTTCTTTCTGGGAATTGCTGCAATTGCTGCAGCTATTAAATATACCGTAGGGAAATCTGCATATGGATATCGTGGTTTGGGAGATATATTCGTATTCCTGTTCTTTGGATTGGTTGCGGTTTATGGTTCTTATTTCCTTTATGCCCATAGGTTTGAATGGGAGGTTTTTCTTCCTGCCAGTACATTTGGTTTCCTGAGTATGGGAGTGCTCAATTTGAATAATATGCGCGACCGTGCCTCAGATGAAAAATCGGGTAAAAATACTTTGGCGGTAATCTTAGGTGACAAAAACGCGAAGAATTACCATTATTTCCTGATTCTGGCGGCCATCTTATGCCTTTTAATTTATACGGTCCTGAGTTTAAAAGCTGCCAGTGATTTTCTGTATTTACCGGCTCTTGTGCCTTTAGTACTGCATTTAAAAAGAGTGGTAGAAAATGAAAATCCTGTTTTGCTCGATCCTGAATTGAAGACTCTTGCTCTTTCCACCTTCGCTGTAGCCATTCTGTTTGGAATTGGGCAGATTATCTAAGGTTTTAACAAAATTATATAAAGCAGTGGCCTGTTAGAAAATGCCTTATGTTTAAATTTACAGGTGAGCTATTTTTTAGTTAATATAGATTAACTTTTCAACCCAAAATATTAATACAATGAAGATTACTTTCTACGGACAAAGTTGCCTGGGATTAAAAATAGGAGAAACCAATGTGCTGGTAGATCCTTTTATTTCAGGAAATCAACTTGCAAAGGATAAGATAAATATTGAAGAACTAAAGGCAGATTATATTTTACTCACTCATGCGCACCAGGATCACACTCTTGATGCTGAAGCTATCGCGAAAAGAACCGGAGCCGTGATAGTAAGTAATTTTGAAATCAGCAATCATTACGAAGCTAAAGGTATTGAGGTGCATCCCATGAATCATGGTGGAAGCTGGGATTTTGACTTCGGAACCGTGAAATATGTGAACGCCATCCATTCCAGCTCGTTTCCCGATGGCTCTTATGGTGGCCAACCCGGAGGTTTTGTAATTGAAGGCGAACATAAAAATATTTATATTGCCGGCGATTCTGCCTTAACCATGGATATGAAGCTAATCCCGATGCAAACCAGCCTGGACCTGGCTATACTGCCAATAGGTGATAATTTCACAATGGGAATTGATGATGCCATTATTGCCAGTGATTTCGTTGAATGTGATAAAGTTTTGGGGTGCCATTACGATACCTTTGGGTACATCGAAATAGATCATGAAGAAGCTAAACGGAAATTTTACGAAAAAGGGAAAGATCTTATGCTTCTGGAAATAGGAGAAAGCATAGAATTATAAATAAAAACACTCCTGTAAATGCAGGCAAAATACAATAAGTATATTCTAAATTTCAAACGCCCCAGCGGAACCTCCCGGGGCGTTCTTACTACCAAAGAAACCTGGTTTTTACAAATTTCCGATGGGAATAGCACCGGAATTGGGGAATGCGGTATTCTCAGAAGTCTGAGTATTGATGACCGTCCCGATTATGAGGAAAAGCTAAAATGGGTTTGTGCTAATATTAATACCGGCCCCGAATTTCTGTGGGAAGAATTAAAAGAATTTCCGAGTATTCAATTTGGGGTAGAAATGGCCTTCAGGTCCTTAAATGCTATAAACCATTTTGAACTCTTTCCTTCGGAATTCACCCGTGGGAAAGCCTCAATTCCTATAAACGGATTGATCTGGATGGGAGACAAACCTTATATGAAACAGCAAATCTCCGAAAGGATAGAAGCGGGCTTTGATTGTATCAAGATGAAGATGGGAGCTATAGATTTTGAAACAGAACTGGATTTGCTGAAATATATCAGAAAGGAATTTTCTTCCGAAGAAATAGAATTAAGGGTAGATGCTAATGGAGCTTTTTCGGCCTCAGATGCTATTGAAAAATTGAAACAGCTTAGTGAATTCGAGCTTCATAGCATTGAGCAACCCATAAAACAAGGTCAATGGGAACATATGGCTGAATTATGCGAGAAGA
>DATISX010000079.1:0-18535 GCA_035468275.1 Salegentibacter sp. | reverse complement strand
TCAAAATCTCCCGCTTCAGCCTCCCACTTTTTATTCGCATTATAGAACTTCAGCATTTCTTCATCTATGATAAAGTCAACGTTTTTGCTCTCTCCGGCAGCGAGTGTCACCGCCTTGAAACCTTTTAGTTCCTTTACAGGGCGGGTGGTACTGGCTACCAGATCGCGTATATATAATTGCACGATCTCCTTGCCCTCCACGTTTCCGGTATTAGTAAGCTCTACTCTGGCCTGAATACTTCCGTTTGCCTCCATTTCTTCTGAAGAGAGACTAAGAGCCCCGTATTCAAAGTCGGTGTAGCTAAGTCCGAAGCCAAAAGGATAAAGGGCATCATTTCTCTCATCGGTATAAGCAGAGTACGTCACATGTACATCATTAGAGGGGCGCCCTGTGCTTTTCTGATTGTAATACAAAGGCTCCTGACCGACCGCTCTTGGGAAGGAAACCGGCAGTTTCCCTGATGGATTATATTTCCCGAACAACACGTCGGCGATCGCGTTTCCGCTTTCAGTCCCCAGTTGCCAGGCCACGGCGATAGCCGGAATATTCTCAGAAGCCCAGCTGATCTCCAGAGGTCTTCCGTTGATGAGCACTAAAACTATATTCTGATTAACCTTATAGATCTCTTCCAGCAATTCCTGCTGAAGTCCAGCCAAACCAATGTTTACCTGGCTCCTACCTTCACCAGCCTGGAAAGCATCTTCCCCCAGGGCCATCACTACAAGATCGGCTTTCTCAGCGGTTCTAATGGCTTTCTTAAACCCTGATCTGTCGGTTTTGTTGATCTCCAAAGGCATAAGAAAACTTCTTTCCCCCATACCCAGGTCTGCACCTTTAGCATAGTTGATCTTTACATCACTACCAACTGCATTTTTGATCCCTTCCAGCACCGATACCGCCGAATTGGTTTCTCCCTGTGCTCTCCAGTTTCCTATTGGGGAATCTTTATCATCGGCCAGAGGACCGATAACCGCAATATTTTTTACTGAAGATTTCAACGGAAGTAAATCCTTTTCATTTTTCAGAAGCACTATGGATTTGCGGGCTACATCGCGTGCAAATTCTCTATGCTCCTCATAAGGTACCTCATTTTTAAGTTCGGCACTGGAATAGCGATAAGGATCGTCAAACAGTCCCATCTTGAATTTCACTCTCAACACTCTTCTTACGGCATCATCGATATGTTCCTGACTTACTTTTCCTTCTTCTACCAGTTCCACCAGACTGGACTCATAAGCCCCGCCTTCCATATCAACGTCACTACCGGCATTGAGAGCGATAAGGGCAGCCTGTTTTTTATCTTTTGCAAAGCCGTGGTAAATCATCTCGGGAATAGAACCCCAGTCTGAAACCACAAAACCATCCCAATCCCAATCCCCTTTAAGAATATCTCTCTGAAGCACTTTATGTCCCGTTGCAGGTGTACCATCAATATCATTAAAAGCGTTCATTACCGTTGCCACTCCGGCCTTGGCTGCAGCTTCGAAGGGAGGCAGGAGGGTGTTATGAAGTTCATTTTCCCCTATGTGGACCGTATTATAATCCCGACCTGCTTCGGCAAAACCGTAGCCCACAAAATGTTTTGCAGTTGCAGCAATTGTTTTTTCATCAGCCAGATCATTCCCCTGGTAGCCTTTTACTTTTGCGACGGCTACCTGTGAGGTGAGATAAGTATCTTCCCCCGATCCTTCCATAATTCTACCCCAACGGGCATCACGTGAAATATCTATCATTGGAGAGAAAGTCCAGTTTACCCCATCGGCAACAGATTCCAGCGCGGCGATGCGGGCCGATTTTTCCATCGCCTCTAAATCCCAGCTGGCAGTCTCTCCCAGCGGAACGGGAAATATAGTTTTATAGCCGTGAATTACGTCATAGCCGAACATCATTGGTATTTTAAGCCGGGAATTTTCCATTACCAACCTTTGAGCCTCTGCCGTTGCTTCTGTTGAAAGCACATTCAGCATCGAACCTACACGGCCATTCTTGATATTTTCTTCTTTTTCTTTACTGTCCATTTCCGAAGCAGGGCCGGTGAGGTCCCAACTCCCATTGTATTGTACCAGCTGTCCAACTTTCTCCTCCAGGGTCATCAGTGAGAGCACCGAATCTACTTTGGATTCTACATTTTTAACCGAGCTTGGTATTTCTGAATTTTGTCCCGTAAGCATAAGGCTTCCGAATAGGAAAAGGACTATCAGGTGAATATTTTTCATCTTAATTTATTTTATAGGTTACCCCTTCCGAGAAATTTCCTCTGCGGAATTCCCCAGTTTAATACTTCCATGAGCCCGGACTCACCCCCGTTTCTCGGGGGTGTCCAGGTTCCTTGGCTACCAGAAAATCTGGCTAATTCTCAAAGTTTATTGAAATACCCTGATGTAATCTACTTCCATTGAAGATTCCACGAAATCAGGGTCAATTTCGCCTCCAAAAGTTCCTCCCATCGCTACGTTCAGGATAAGGAAGAAGTCTTTATTGAAAGGGGAATCGGAATTATTCTCATAAGAGTGATAAACCTCCCCGTCTACAAGAAATAGGATACGCTCGGGAGACCATTCTACAGTGTAGATATGGAAATCTGAGCTTACGCCATCAACCAGGATGGTATTGCCATCGGCATCTCCACCTGATCTACCGTCGTAATGAAGGGTACCGTGAATAAGGTCCTGCTCGTTTCCGGCGTGTTCCATAATATCAATCTCACCTGTTTGTGGCCAGCCAATTTCGTCAAAGTCGGAGCCCAGCATCCAGATTGCAGGCCAGGTGCCACCACCTTCCGGCATCTTGGCTCTGGCTTCAATCCTTCCGTAGGTGAATTCAAAATTATCTTGTGTTGTTATTCTTGAAGAAGAATAATCAAAACCTTCAATATCTTCAGCTTTCGCGGTAATTACAAGGTTCCCTCCACTTATCACCGCGTTGTCTTCGGTGTAGTATTGAGACTCCTGGTTACCCCAGCCGTTGTTGTTACCGGTTTCGAAGTTCCAAACTGCAGGATCAAGATCCCCGTCGGTATCGAAATTGGCTTCCCAAAGCAACTCATCGTATTCCGACTCAAATTCTTCAGGTTCTTCTGCTCCATCGCCTGAATCGGAAGTAAGAATAAACCACCAGTCAAATTCGCCATTTCCATCTGTAGATCTTAGGATTAGCTCATCAGTGCCTGAGCGATCGAATATTTCATATCGGTGATCTCCACCAATATAATAACCTATAAAACCTATTCCGGTAAGATTAATAGTCTCATTACCTCCGGGAGCTGATATAGACCAGTTTTCAGTATAATCATCAAAAGGAATATTGAGCACATCTGCACCCTGAACTTCACAATCACAGCTAACGCCTAATTCATCAACTAATGGTGCTCTTCCGAAAACAGTCCCTGAAGGATCTACATTCTCCTCGTCATTAGTGTTATCGGTTATATGAACAAAAGTTCCATCTTCCTCGAAGATATATCTGTCATCATACATTCCAACGGCGGCTTTTTCATTAGGACCAGCAGCATACCATTCAGTAGGAATATTACCACCTACAGGACCCAGACCAAAATGACCCGGAGCTTCTGCTTTAACTCTCCATTCTTTAGCACCATCTCCAACTAATTTTTCAATAAGATCGGCTGGCGGCGAGTAAGTAACAAGCACCTCTACATCAACGCTTGTTGAAGTGGCTGTCCCACCAGGACCATAGGCTATTATAGTTACTGTATAAATCTTTGTGCCGGTTTCAGAAAATGGATGTGTATAAACCCCACTGGCTGTGGTTACCTCAGTTCCATTTTCAAAAACGTATTTATAAGTCATGGCTCCCTCTGCGTTTGCATTGAAGGTTACCTGACCACTACCATCTCCATTAGGCATATCATCAGATTGGCCCACGATATTTGTTTCTACCTGGAGATTGGTAGGCGCGGTTATTTCACCGATATCGTAATCGTCATTGGAGCAGGCGCTGACAAATATCAGCAAAAGTGCTACAAGACCTGTTTTGAATATATTTTTCATTATCAATTATTTTTAATTCTAGTTATGGAAATAAATATTATCCAGATACACATCTGCTTCTCCCGCCGGCAGGCCAGAGAATATTAACTGTGCAATGTTGGTCCTGTTCGCCAGGTTAGTAAAATCCGATAATGGAATATCCAGACTTACCCATTCTCCCTGCGGAAGGTCTTCAAATACTACTTCATGTTCAGTAACCCCGCTATCAAAACTACCGTCAGGGCCCACATCTACCAGTTTAACTCTGAAGGTAGAACCGTTTTCAATCCAAACATCAACATGAAAATGCGTCATATCGGTTACATCCAGTTGTTCTGCAACTGTTTCTATTCCAACGAAATCCAGATTAAAGTAATGTTTGGTCAATCTACCATCAAATTCCACTTCTTCATAATCTGAACCAGACCAATCGGTTCTCCAGGTATCAACAGTAACATCGTCTCCAAAGTCACTGAATAAAGAGATGTATGAAGTGGAAGTTCCACCTAAGCTAACATCATCCAGGTAGAAAGTTCCGGCTGTATTTCCGGGTCCATCTACGAAAATGGTCATGATACCATACTCACCCGTTGGAACAAAGGCTTCTCCTACTCCCTGATTACCGTCAATATAACTCTTAACGGCATCTGTACTAAAGTTAAAGCTGATTTCTTCCCAACCAGTTCCACTATGGTTAGCTGATACTTCGTTTTGACGCTCACCATTAACTCCACCTTCGAATTTCAGTAAAATAGGAGTAGCAACATCTGACCAGAATTTCATGGTGATGGTTTTATCATCTCCACTAAAATCTGCCGGCTCTTCAAGATTGAAAGAAATCCCTTCCCAGGCATTTCCTGAATTGGTAATCGCACCCACCATGGAAGCTGAGGTATTTGCTCCCGATTGATCCGGATTTGAAACCACTTCAAAAGAAGCTCCGCCGAAAACATCCGCAGCATAGGTGACAGCTTCACTGTCAAAATTCATTGGAAGTTTCAGAGGCTCTAAACTAGTAGTCAGGATATTATCGAAATAATAAGTTTCATCTGCTCCCGGAGTTCCAAGGTTGAAAAACAACACTATTCGGCCATATTCGATAGCCGGATCTTCTGCCGACATGTCAAAAGTAATGGTTTCCCATTCATTGCTTAGCGTAGTTTCTACTGTAGTTTCAACAGCGATATTAGCATCATCAAGGTTCTCAATTTTGAAGGTAACGGGGGTTCCGGCAGCCGGAGACCAAACATCCATACTAATGTACTTGTTGGAAGAGAAATCTATAGGCTCATCTAAAGCGATTGTAGTACCTGCCCAGGTTTCAGAACCTGCAGGTTTGGTATAAGAAGCTACTTTATCGCTGGCATTTATACCGGATGGATCAGGGTTGTCAATTACCGGGGCTCCCGCTCCTTCTCCTCCACCAAAATTATAGAAGGTATAATTAAGGGTTTCCGATTCAAAATCTATTGGAAGGAATAACGGATCTGTAATAGAAACCGTTTGGGTTTCCTCAAGGCTTGCAGCACCACCGCTTAAGGCAACTACTCTAACATCATAATCGCCAACCGCATCATAGGTGTGAGTAGCTGACTCCCCAATCATAAAGGTCGTAGGTTCTTCATCATCCTCATCACCGAAATACACTTCGAACATCGCGGCAAAATCAGCTTCTGCTGAAACTGTTATCGTATAATTATCATCATCTGCTTTTGTAATTGTTACAGCAAGATTTTCAGGTTGACGGAAAGAAACCGTAAGCGGTTGTACTCCGGTCGCAGAAACTCCATTCAGGTTAATTCCTGTAACCTCTACATCATAATCCCCTTCGGCATAGATATGCTCTACGCTTTCTCCCGGTTTTATTTCAGAAGCTACCTCGCTTCCATCACCAAAATCCACGCTAAACATATTAGCACTCTCCCCTTTGGGCGTTACAGTTACAAGCCCTGAATTATCCTGGGTGATCTTGAAACTTGCTCCCAGATTTGCCGGCTCCTGAATCTGATTCAGGTCCACCAAAGATTCGTCATCACTCTCACAGCTTAAAAAAGGCAGCGTGAGTAGTAAAGCAAATATTATTTTAAAGTATTTTTTCATAATCTTTATTTTTTAGTATCCGGGGTTTTGCTCCCAGTTACCCTGAGAAAATTCTATTTCTTCCAACGGAATAGGGAATAATTCATTTTTCCCTGAAGTAAACCCGTCAATATTATCTGCAGCTCTGCCGGTTCTTACTAAATCAAAGAAACGGTGACCTTCGCCTACCAGTTCTTTTCTTCTCTCTTCATAAATAGCCTCGGTAAGGGGATCGCCTGAAAGGGAATCATCAACCCCATCTAAACCTGCTCTTTCCCGAACTTCATTTAAATAGATTCTGGCAAGACCATCATCTATCTTGCCGCGGTTAAGGGCTTCAGCAGCCATTAATAACACATCGGCATAACGGATAGCACGGTAGTTATTAGGTTGAGTTAGGTTAGCATCTCCCATATTGTCGTTTTTACGCGGAAGGTATTTTCTGTTGAAATAACCGGTATGCTTATAACCCTCGATATAAGTAGCGCCGGTCTCTTCTGCCCAGGCTTCGATATCAAGGATTGAAAGATCTTTTCTGATATCGTTATCAGAAAACATATCGTAAGCTTCCTGAGTAGGTACATTAAAACTAAAACCTGATTCAAATAATGGTCCGCTATAATTCCTTATTCCCTGGAATCCTACCGCTACGTTCCCTTCACTACACTGAAGACAATCAAATCCGGCTCCCTGCTCTCCTGTATACTGGATTTCAAAAACAGATTCTTCATTATTCTCTCCTTCATACTCGAAAAGCGTTTCGAAATCTGAAAGTGCATAAGGCCCTTCGTTGATCAATGTGGTCAAAACATCGGCGGCTTCGCGGAATTCATCCAATTCACCCTGATACAGGTGAACTTTTCCTTTCAGCGCCATCGCCGCACCTTTGGTAACACGCCCAACCTGAGGAGCGGTATAATCAAGGTTATCTATCGCGAACTGCAGATCGTTTTCGATCTGAATATAAACCTCTTCTTTGGAAGCCCGAGGGATAGTTTGTTCATCTCCAAGCACAAAACGCTCATCACCCTTAATTGGGATAGGGCCGAACCACTTCAATAATTCAAAAGTGAAATAAGCTCTAAGGAACCGGGTTTCAGCAATGATTCTGTCCTTACCTTCAAACTCGGTTTTATCCTCGAATTCAAGGATGTAGTTGGCGCGTTGCACTCCGGCAAAGTTCCAATCCCACACATCATCAAGGTTATCGTTAATTGGGGTGTGGGTCATTTCGTCCACCTGCTGAAAACCGATAACATCGGTAGCGCTTTCTCCACCACTCAAGGTATTATCTGAAGCGATCTCGCCCAGTAATACATTCACGTAAGTAGACTGAAGGATATCATATACCCCGACAAGGGCATTGTAATAATCTTCTTCAGAATTAAAATAATTCTCCGAGCCTATATTGTACTCCTCGGTTTTTTCCAGAAAGTCTTCGCTACAGCCGGTGAAGGTGCTCACAGCCAGCAGCAGAAGTATGGATTTAATCTTTAAACTATATATTTTCATTTCTCAGTATTTTAGAATTTTAAGTTTAATCCGGCCATATAAATACGTGGGATAGGGTAGAAACCGTAATCGATTCCTCCTCCAATTGCTTCCCCGGTTGAGGCAGCAGGATCAAATCCCTTGTAATCGGTAAACGTGTACAGGTTGTTTACCGCTGCGTAAAATCTCAAAGATTGAATCCCTACAGCAGAAAGCATTGTTTCCGGTAAAGTATATCCAAGCTGTACGTTCTGAATTCTAAGGTAAGAGGCATCCTCTACATAAAATTCTGAAAGCACACGGTTTGAAGTAGCCCCGGTGGTTAGCCTTGGAACAGTAGTACTGGTACCTTCGCCTCTCCATCTATCCAGCACATAGGCGTGACGGTTTACATTAGGCTGACTTCTTTCGTAGTTTCTTAGCATATCATTCCCAAGGGAAGCATATCCGTATGCCGTGAAATCAAGGTTTTTATAGTTCAAATTGATATTCAAGCCCATAGTCGCGGTAGGAATAGGATCACCAATATTGGTACGGTCATCAGGATCTATCACCCCGTCTCCGTTCAGGTCCACATACCTAAGGTCACCGGGAACAGCATCTGCTCCAAGAGCCCTTTGAGAAGGGTGTGCATCCACCTCGGCTTGGTTCTGGAAGATCCCATCGGTCTTATATCCGTAGAAATATCCCATTGGAAAACCGGTCTGTAAGCGTGCAGGTAAGGGCTGACTAACGCTGAACTGACCGCCCTGCAAAACATCGGTTCCAATTACCTCGGTAATCTCATTCCTTAGGAAAGTAGCATTATAGCTCAAATTAAAATCAAAGTCGTCTGTTACATAATTTCGGTATTTAATGGCGAATTCAAGCCCTTCGTTTCGGGTGGTACCGGCATTAATGGTAGGTGATCCCGCTCCGGGTGCTCCTCCTCCAATTATTCCTGAAACCGGGATTGCAGCTACTAAAAGCCCTTTTCGGTCTTCCCTGAAAACATCGGCCTCGATCTCTACCTGACCATCCCATAAACGAAGATCCACCCCAATATTGGTTTTCTCAGATTCCTCCCAAGATGAGAAAGGGTTAGCTATACGCCCAAGTGCTGTTCCGTTTACAAGGTTCCCATCAAAAACATATGTAGCTTCCCCGTCTAAGAGATAACGGTAAAATTCTGCACCTCCTGCTTCATCATTACCAAGGACCCCAAAACTTCCTCTAAGTTTCAGAAATGATATAACTTCTGAATCTGCAAGGAAATCTTCTTCAGAAAGAATCCATCCTGCAGTAAATGAAGGGAAAGTACCTACCCGGTTTTCCGGGCTAAATCTTGTAGAGGAATCTCTACGATACATTCCTGATACCAGGTATTTACCTTTAAAGTCGTATTGAAGCCTTCCGAAGAAAGAAAGCTTGCGAATATCATATTTATAAGCCCCGTTATTGAGCCCGTCGTTAGTTCCTGTAGTAAGGCTGATATCAGCGAACTCCCAGGAATTGTTAGGAACATCATAACCTGTGGCAAAAAGCCCGTCACCCCAGTCGCGAATCACAGTCATACCGGCTGTACCCGTTACATGGTGAGCTTCATCGAAAGTGTTTTCGTAAGTACCAAAAAGGTCATAGGTATAAGAGTTATCGTTGATCCTGTTCTGGTTCACGGTGCTTCGTGGAACATTAAACACTTTCCCTGGCCCGTAATCGATGATCGGTGCAAAGTCTTTTCCTTTGCTGTTACTAAGATTGTAACCTATACGGGAAGTGAAAGTTAATTCTTCAATTGGCGTGTACTCCAGACTAAATGACCCGTTAAATTTATTAAGGTTATAATCGTTGAAGGTATTTTCTATTTGGGAAAGCGGGTTAATGATTTCGTTCCCCAATAATCCGTTACGATCTTCCTGATCGATAGCAAAAGTAGGCGCAATGTTCAAAGCATTGAACAACACTGATCCAAGTCCGTTCTCGTTGATGGAACGACGTTCAATACTGGTATAAATAGAGTTGGCTTGCAATGTGAACTCATCAGAGATATCAATTCCAAGGTTGAACCTGGCGGTATTTCTCTGATAGTCGGATTTATCGCGGCCAATGATCCCTTCCTGGTCTAAATGAGAAGCACCTACCGAGTAGGTCACTTTTTCTGACCCTCCACTAAGAGTTATGTTGTGGTTAATAATTGGCGCAGTATCAAATACCTCATCCTGAAAATCGGTTCCTTCTCCAAGCTCACTTACATTTGGATAAGGCAAATCCTGGCCGTTATTCGCATAGCTTTCATTTAAAAGCAAGGCGTATTCGGTAGCATTTAACAATGGAAGTTTACGGGAAGTTTCCTGCATCCCTACATAGGTATCATATTGTACAGTGGGAGCCATATCTTTTTTCCCTGATTTGGTCGTGATAAGCACCACGCCGTTCGCCCCAGCGATACCGTAAATAGCGGCCTGGGCATCTTTCAGGATAGAAATAGATTCCACATCGTTAGGGTTAAGCGTGCCAAGGTCTCCCTGGTAACCGTCAATAAGCACCAACGGACCGTTAACACTGTTGGACGCAACCCCACGAATATTGATATTGATTCCTGCTCCCGGCGCACCCGAAGAGGGAGTTACATTAACCCCTGCTGCAGTACCCTGCAGGGCTTGCTCCAGCCTGATAGGCTTCATCTCTTCAATGGTCTCACTTGATACTACTGACACAGCTCCGGTGATATCCTTTCTCTGCTGGGTTCCGTAACCGATCACCACCACCTCTTCAAGTGCTGCTGAATCGGAATTAAGAACAATATTAAGGAAGGATTCTCCGTCCACAGGAACTTCCATCGTTTCAAAACCTACATAAGATAAAACCAGTACGTTTTCTTCGCTAACCTCACTAATGGAAAAATTACCATCAAAATCGGTGGTAGTTCCACGGGTTTCTCCTTTTACAAGTACATTAACCCCTAAGAGCGGCATCCCATTCTCATCAGTCACATTACCTTCTACTGTAAAGGTCTGTGCCTGCATCGAGAAAAATCCGCCGAACAGGAGTAGTATTGAACATAAAAATTTCTTCATTGGAATAATTATTTGAATTTGTTACTGCAATCTATTAAAGAATTGTTAAGTACAATAAAATCCCACCTTTACAAAAAGTATACATGCTCTAATAAAAACTGTAATTTTGCGAATTTTGCAAGGAAGAAGTAGATAAATTACCGATATCAGGGCTGAGACAGGCACTTGCACTAATCCAACACAACTAACACTTAAACAGGAATTTAAGGCTTATGTAGAGTTTATGTAGAGTTTTTTTAGGCTATTGTATAGCTTTATACTTCAAGAATATAGTCGGTTAAATTCTCCTCACGAGATAAATCCATCTTTTTCCGCAAACGATATCGTTTAATCTCTACGCTTTTTACAGAAATATTAAGAAGAGGCGCCATTTCCTTAGAGCTTAAATTAAGTCTTAGGTATGCACACAGTTTAAGATCGTTGCTGGTGAGATCCGGATGCCTTTCTTTCATCTTTTTAAAGAAATCCTTATCGGCATTGCTGAAAGCCTTTTTGAAGAACTTCCAATTATCCTCCTCGCTTATCTCTTTATCAATGGTCTTGACCACCGAGCGAACCTGCACCGACTGTTCCGCGTCTTTCAAACGGTCTTTTACAATATTGAGGAATTCATTCTTTTTAATAAGACTCATAGTAGAAACCGCCAGCTCCTTATTTTTATTGGTCATATTCTGTTCGAGTTCCCGATTCTTTAGTTTTATGATTTCCTGTTCGGCCTCCAGGTTCTTCATCCTAAGACTCTTTTCACTTTCTTCCAGAAACTTTTTGTGCCGGTATTTATAGATCTTATGCACTCCAAACAGCAGTGCCCCAAAAAGCAAGAGGTAGACTATTAATGCTGCATAGCTAAAATACCAGGGTCGGGCAATACTGAACTCATAAGTAGTGGAAGGTCCTGTTTTATCCCCGATCCTTGCCCGTACTTCAAATTCATATTCTCCGAAAGGCAAATTCTTAAATTCGGCGTTGGGTATTTCACTCCAGGGGCTCCATAGTGAGGTTAAGCCGGAGAGGCGGTAGCTGAACTCCGGGGTGACGAATTTTTTGTATTCAGGAATGCTGAAGTTAAAGATGATGTTGTTAGTCTTGTAATGAAAGGCTTCTTCCTCATTTAAGCTAAGGAGGTGCGGTTCTTCATCCAGGGCTGCATTGTAAACGCTGTTTATCCGCGGTTGGTAGTCTCCCGGTTCAAAATCGGGTTTCTCCAGCTTCATATAGCCATTTGCGATTCCCAGAAGTCGCGTTCCATCGTTTAGGACTGTAATATTCTCATACCCGGGAGTGATGTTCTGAAGTTCTTCTGAAAGATACACTGAGTTTAGCTTAAATCCGGAACTCAGCGGGTCGGGATTAATGTTCAGCAGGGCGTTGTGGGAAAAAGCCCATAACCCGTGCCCTTCTTCCCTTATGAATTTTCCTGATATTCGATTTTCAGCACTAAGAATTTCAGCCAGATTATTTTCAGGGGTAAATTCATCCTCTTCCCGAAGGTATTTAAAAACCTGCTCTTTTGAGGCGAAATACAGCTCATCCCTAAATTTAAAAAGACTGGAGGTAATTCCCGATACGCTCTCAAAGGTATAATTCTGAACCTCCTCGAAGCCATCCAAAGTCTCATTTAATCTTAGCCTGAAAACCCCTTTATGTTCATTCCCTACCCAAATATTTCCGTTTTCTTCTGAAACGATAAATTTTGAGGAATGCGGAAAGCCCTCCAGCATAGGCAATTCCTCAAAGCTATTTCCGTTGCGTTTCAGCAGGCTCAGACCATTATAATGCCCCTGAATGTAATATCCCGGATGACTTTCCAACTCGAGGATGAGCCAGGTTCCAAAACGCTCAGCTATTTGCGCTATTTGAGTGCCCTTAATAATAGAAGTACCGGTGTTATGCCCACAAAACAAAAGCCCGTCAATATAATTGAGATTCCAAACCTGCCCGTTACTGCCTTCAATAAAATTGAATTCGTCTTCTCCATTTTTGCGGTAATAGAGCCCCTGATTAGTGCCCAGATATAAATATTCCGAATTCTGGAAGGAGGTGTAAACAGTCCCTATTCTCCCGTAGAGGTCCTGATATATTTTAAAAGGTTCATCCAGATTTATAACACTGAGACCATTATCCAGGGCTGCCCAGATATTATTATTCCGGTCTTCAAAAAGCCTCAGCACTGTATTGTTGAGAAAACCATTCTCCTGATTGAAATGATGTAGAATTTCACCCTCTGCATTCACATGATAGATCCCGTCCTCCACCGTCCCCAGCAGCATCTCATTATCTTCTACCGGCAAGGCGGAAAAAATACTCTTTCCCCGCAACTGCCTGCTTAATCCCTCCTGATATTGTTTTAATTCCTCCTGATCCCATCTAAAAAAGCGGGCATCCCGACTGATAAGGACCAACTCCGCGCCATCGCTAAATACCTCCATTATTTCCAACTCCCCCAGGCTCTCCGGTGAAATAATCAGCTCAGGTGACCCGTTATTAATTCTGAAAAGTCCGCTCTGGGCCACCTGATAATAAATATTCCCTTCATTCTCGAAAAGGTTGGTAACCACCCCTTCAGGCACGGGGAATTCAGAAAGCTTTTCGTTTTTTATATCATACAGGTAAAGGCCCTCAAAACTGTGAAAGATCATGGTTTCTCCCACATTCTCAATATGCCAGAACTGCTGTCCGTCTCTTAGTTCACCGGGAAACTGTGGAACCAGACTGGTATATTCAAGAACGCCTTTTTCATCGCGCTCCCAGAAGCCAAGTTCTTTGTAGGCCCCGGTAAAGATCAGGTCTCCTGCCACCATAACCGATCTCACCACGCTCTCATTCGGAACAGGATAGAGTTTCCATTCGGCCCCGTTATACTCCAGCAAGCCGGCGCTGTTGGCTACATAAATATTATCGTTGACAGCCTGCGAAACCATCCAGTTCTGATTGCCTCCTCCGTAGATATTGGAATTAAAATTTATTACAGGAGGCAATTCCTGTGCGGAAAGCAGAGCATTAAAAAGGATAAAAATGAGAGAAAGTACTAATCGCAAGACACAAAAGTTTCAGGCTAAGTTAATGAAAAGAGACAAAAGAAAAGAGACAAGAGACAAGACAGAAAAACTGCGGTCTAACAACCACAGACTAAGACTAGCAAAGGAAAAGCCCGCCGCTCGCTAAAGTGTTTTGAGACAGGCAGGCTTTATGAAATGATTACCCCTGCAAGAAAGGCGATAAGGTCCGAAATTCATACAGGGGCTTTCCTGTAATTTAGGTTTTCGAAACATTTTTTATGTTCTCATAAACTTCTGTTATAAGCCCTTTGTCATTTATGAGATTCGACATAAATTATTAATTTTAGCCGAAATAAAATACCTTTTTTAAATGTCAGGAATTTCTCAAGAGAAAGCAGATCAGGAATTAAAGAAAAGACAAAAAACCTTTTCCCGGGAGAAGTTGAAGCAGCTATTTCAGGAGAAGAACTCTTTATTTTCCAAATTTATAAACATCGATACCCTCAACGAATATTACCGGGATTTCGTTGATCTGTTTTCCCTGCTGCAGGACTGGTATAAAGGACGATATAAAGACGTTCCATGGCTGGTGATCTCTTCAGTTGGAGGAGCCCTCCTGTACGTGCTCTCCCCAATAGACCTGATCCCCGATTTCCTACCCATGGTAGGTTACCTGGACGACGCCGCTGTCTTCGCTGCCCTTTTAAAATATGTTCGCCAGGACCTTAAAAAATACCGCGACTGGAAATACGATGAAGACCGCTCCCCGGTTGTAAACGACTAATCAGTTCAGGGTTCTCAGTTGTCTGTTGTGAGGTTTTAGGACCTCTCCGCCTAAGCCTGGCGCGGTCTAGGGTTTGTTGTTATAATTCAGGGTTGAAAATTTCTTTGTTCTCTACAAACTGAGAACTCACAAGCCTACTACGCTATTGCTTCGGCGGGCAGGCTCATAACCGAAATCCACTTTTTACTCTCCACTTTCTACTCTCCACTTTCCACTAAACTCAAAATCCGACCTGACCAAGACTACGAACTTCCCAGCTTAAGCCTTGCTTCATTAAGAAGCTCCACGGCCTTGTCCACATGTTCGATTTTAGTGCGGAAAGCCAAAAGCGCCATTCTGATCACGAAGCGGCCGTTGACGATGGTGGAACTAAAGAATACCGTCCCGTCATTGTGGATTTCTTTCAGCAGCTTTTTATTAAAGTCGGTTTCGTTTTCTGAAAGCGGCCACCAGAAATAGCTCACCGAGAGGTCGGGTTCGGGACCAAGGGCGAAGCCTTTTTCTTTTAGTCGCTCCCGAAAATAGGCAGTAAGCAAAAGCTTTTCTTTCAGGCAGGCCACAAATGGCTTTATACCGTGTAGCTGCAACGGTAGCCACAAGCGCAAGGCCCGGAAGTGTTTGGTGAGTTCAGGAGAGACATCAGCGGGATTTATCTCCGAATCATTTTCTACGGCATCCTGCATATAATTGGCACTTCGGTGATGAGAATGAAATACCGCATCCCTGTCTTTTACCAATACTGCTCCGAGTCCGAAAGGCAGAAAAAGTCCTTTATGCGGATCTACCGCCAGGGAATCTGCCTTTTCTATGCCTTTAAAAAGATGTTTTCGCTCTTCGCTAAGAATAAAGAATCCACCGTAAGCAGCATCCACATGATACCATAGCTTATTAGTTTCAGCGATCTCTCCCAGTTCGTTCAAAGGGTCCATTGCACCCGTGTCGGTCGTGCCGGCGGAAGCGATCAGCAGGAAAGGATTTAAACCTGCAGCCTTATCTTCTTTCAGTTTTTTATTTAGATCTTTAGCGATAATCCTTGAGCCTTCGTCTAATTTCAGTTCCCGGACAATAACATCCTCCAGGCCGATGATCCTTAAAGCCTTCAGGTTGCAGTGATGTAACTGCGGACTCAAATACACCACGCTTTTTTCGATTGTGGCTCCTTTAATCTTGTGTTTATCCCTGGCGGCGGTGAGAGCGATCAGGTTGGCGATTGAACCTCCGGAGGTGAGGTTCCCCACAGCTGATTCAGGAAAACCGAAAAGAGATTTCATCCAGTTGAGAAGTTCGTGTTCCATGGCCACCGCCCCCGGAGATGCGAAAGACATTCCGGCGTATTCATTGGTGAGTGCAGCCAGAAAATCCCCTATAGCTGAAGCATAGATTCCGCCTCCGGGAATATAACCCATATAGCCTCCCGAAGCAGGTTTTATTCCCTTTCCGGCTACCTCGGTTGAAAAGGTCTCCAGGATCTTTTCCATAGGTTGGGGTTCCTCTCCAAAAGCGAAAGCTTCCTGCCGGACCTTTTCGGGAGAATAAGTCCCGAAAGTTGGAAGTCCGTTCAGAAAGCTGTTCGAATATTCTTTTATATCACTGAAATATGCATCACGCTGCGCGGGAGAAGGTTCCAGGCCGGCAGATATTTTCTGCAGGGCCAGGATCCGGGTCTTTAGATCATCCATCAAAATTCAATTTACCGACAAAGCTAAAGAAAAATCACAGGATTCTGCGCCTGCTTCTCCCCCGGATTTAAAGCGAATCTAAACCACGATCTGCTTCTCCCGGTCGGCGGTAACTTCATTCATGGGTTGCTGCTTATTTTTACATCCATTGCTGAACTTATACACCAGGTAGATAGCCCCTGCGGCGACACCTATTCCCACTCCCAGGAGTCCGCCTTTTCTGACTGCAAATTTCCCAACTTTAAAGGCTAAAGCTCTTTTGCCCCATTTCTTAGTTTTTTTCTTCAAATTTTTCATGATCTTTTTGTTTTAATTTCAATCCGCAAAAACAGATGTTCTCATGTCTTTTTGCCGTATTGGATTGCTTAAATAAAGATACATCGGGTACCAGCAGCTAAAAAATTTAAATCCTGAAAGTATTGTGAAAGAAGCTTAAGAAAAGCATATTTTTTAGGTAAATTGTATATAGTTATGCCAGTAATCCTTTCCAATACCGCCATAGGTTACGCCCTAATCAGCGGCGCAATCCTTCTCGCCGTGGTGATTTATACAATCATCAAACTTAGGAAACAAGTTAAAAAAGCTGAAGAAAGAGAAAAGAAAAAGAAAAAAGGGGAAGTGTAAAATGTTTAGAGTTTGGGGTTTAGTGTCAATTCAAGGTTAAACCTTATAAAGTTTTTAGCATGACGTAATTGGGATTAGAATGCGTTGCACTTATTTTAAAATCATGCTGCCCGATAGATTTAAAATTACTTTTCTGATAAAACTGAAGCCCTTTTTTATTTTCAGTCCATACAAAAAGCCAAAGTCCTTTTTGGTTATGGGTATGTGCTATTTCTATGTTGTGCTCAAGAAGTTTTTCTCCCAATCCCATTCCATAAAAATCTTTGAGTAGATAAAGTCTTTCAAATTTGGCTACAGGAGTAATTTGGGTGAGGGAATGAGGTTCGTTTATAATAAGTTTCGAGTACCCTGCAATTTGGTCATTCACATAAATTTTATTGAAAAAGGTCCCCGAATCCTGTAAATCTTCCGTAAGCTTTTTTAAGTTGAAGTTTAAACCTACATAGGTCTGGATGTCTTCTGCATTGGCGCTGTGGCCGTGAGATTCTATAAATGTTTTTATGCTAAGTTGTGCAAGAGTTTCTACTTCAGAGGAACTAAAGGCTTTAATCCTTATCGACATTTTTAATTTTTTGCAAATAAAAGCAAAAACAACTTCCGACAAAAGAATATAGAATAGAGAAAAAAGAATTAAGACCCGGATTTTGAAGTGACGAAGTCAACCGAGAACTCAAGACTAACTACTACCGTCAAAACGACTAAAATAACTATCTTTAGTCGTAAATAATTACCTCATGAAAACAAATTTACTCTCTACAACTTTCCTGATAGCTTTACTCTTCTTAGGAATTTCAGGAACCGCCCAGGAAATTACCTCAAACCAAATAGACAGTCTTGTTCAGAAAACCATGAACACCTTTAACGTCCCCGGAATTGCTGTTGCCGTGCTTAAGGATGGCGAGCTAGCACATATAAAAGGCTATGGCACCCGCTCGCTCGAAGAAGGTGGTGATGTTGACGAAAACACCCTCTTTGGGGTAGCCTCGAACACCAAAGCCATGACCGCCGCTGCACTTGCTCAACTTATCGATGAAGGCAAACTGAAGTGGGACACTAAGGTAACAGAGATCATCCCCGAATTCAAATTATACGACCCCTATGTTACCAGTGAATTTACGGTAAGAGATCTGCTTACTCACCGTAGCGGACTAGGACTTGGCGCAGGAGACCTCATGGTATTTCCGGCATCGAATATAACCGATAAAGAACAGCTGATCTATAACCTCAGATATCTGAAACCGGTTTCCTCCTTCCGTTCTCAATATGATTATGACAACCTACTGTACATCGTGGCGGGAGAAGTTGTGGAAAGAGTTTCGGGAACCGAATATAACAACTATGTGAAGGAAAATATCCTGGAGCCATTGGGAATGAATCGTAGCGCGATGTCCTGGCACAGGATCGAAGACCGCTCTAACGTTATTGACGGTCACGCGCCTGTTGACGGGGAATTGGAAATTACAGGCCTTAGCTTCACAAAAGTGGGCAATCCTGCCGCCGGGATCTATTCTTCGGTAAAAGATTGGAGCAAATGGGTGCAGGCACAACTCGATGAAGGAAAATATGGAGAAAAGCTGCAAGACAGTCTTTTCAGCACTAAAGCGCATCAGGAGATGTGGACCCCTCAAACCCTCACCGGAACCGGAAAGGGCGATTATAATACGCATTTCAAGGCCTATGGCCTGGGCTGGTTTTTAAGCGATGTAAACGGCTATCTGGAGGTCACCCATACCGGCGGACTTTTGGGTATCGTTAGTCAGGTGACTATGATCCCGGAACTGGACCTGGGAATCATCGTTTTTACCAACCAGCAGTCGGGAGCGGCTTTCCGGTC
>DATISX010000078.1:0-2980 GCA_035468275.1 Salegentibacter sp. | reverse complement strand
AAATTCCTGGGAAAATTATATTCTGGGGGTGGTAAATGAAATTCAAAAACTAGGAAAAACGCTCAGTGGCTTCGATTGCGTCCTAAAGAGCGAATTACCAATTGGAGCCGGAATAAGCTCATCAGCAGCTTTAGAATGCGGCCTGGCAAGCGGATTGAATGAACTTTTCGAGCTGGAGCTTAGCAAAATTGACATTATTAAACTTTCGCAGCACGCAGAACATAATTTTGTTGGTTCCAACTGCGGAATTATGGATCAGTACGCCTCGGTGATGAGCAAGAAAGATCATTTAATTCTGCTTAATTGCGAAAGCCTGGATGCGGAATACATCCCGGCCGATTTCAAAAATTGTAAAATTTTATTGCTGAATACCGGGGTTTCCCACAGTTTGGCCGATAGTGAATACAACACCCGAAGGCAGGAATGCGAAGAAGGAGTTAGAATTATTGCTGAAACTAATCCACAGGTTAAAAGTCTCCGCGATATAGATGAACAAATGCTTAAGATCTACAGAGATGAATTACCCGGCAAAATCTATGATAGATGCAGCTATGTAATTCAGGAAAACCAAAGGGTTCTAAAAGCTGCTGAAGCAATTAAAAAAGCTGATCTCGTAAAATTCGGAAACCTGATGTATGCTTCCCACGAGGGACTTCAGCATAAATACGAAGTAAGCTGCCCGGAATTGGATTTTCTGGTAGATTTTTCACGAGATAAAGAATTTATTCACGGAGCCCGAATGATGGGTGGAGGTTTTGGGGGTTGTACCATCAACATTATCGAAGCTGATAAAATCGATGATTTTATCAAGAAGGCAGATGAAGCCTATTTTAAAGAATTCGGCATACATCCTGAACCAATTATCGTTGAAGCCGGTGCCGGTACTATTATAACCAAAATATAGATTTATGAGCACAGATATAAATACCACTCCACACAGACGTTACAATATTTTAACGGGAGAATGGATCCTGGTTTCTCCACACCGAACCAAACGCCCCTGGCAAGGGAAAACCGAGAAACAAAATATACAAAAAAGGGAAACTTATGACCCTTCCTGCTACCTGTGCCCTGGAAACACGCGCAGTAGCGGAAAAACTAATCCTGCTTATAAAAAACCATTTTCCTTTGAGAATGACTTTCCATCGCTTTTACCTGAAAATCCTTCTCAAAACTTTGAAGAAGGATTTCTTAAGGCAGAACCTGAAAGCGGAATCTGTAAAGTGGTGTGTTTCTCACCAGATCACTCCCTCACTCTTCCTATAATGGAAATTGAGGCTATTACCGATGTCGTCAAACTCTGGAAAAAAGAATATGCTGAATTAGGCGCTCAGGAGAACATTAACTATGTTCAGATCTTTGAAAATAAGGGAGATATTATGGGTTGCAGCAATCCACATCCTCACGGGCAGATCTGGTCTCAGAAATCTATTCCAACCGAAGTTCAAAAAAAATCACAGCATTTAAAAGCGCACTGGGAAAACACAAAACGCAGCTTACTTTCAGATTACCTGAATCAGGAGTTGGAATTAAATGAAAGAATTCTGGAAGAAACTGAACATTTTGTTGCCCTTATCCCCTACTGGGCGGTTTGGCCTTTCGAAGCGATGATTATTCCGAAGATACATTATCAGCACATCGGGCAATTAAATGAGGAAGAGGAAAAAGATTTTGCAAAAATCATTAAGAAGCTCACTATTAAATACGACAATCTTTTTGAAACTTCTTTCCCATATTCTTCGGGAATCCACCAGGCTCCAACCGATGGAGAGGAGCAT
This sequence comes from Salegentibacter sp., assembly GCA_035468275.1. GTDB lineage: Bacteria > Bacteroidota > Bacteroidia > Flavobacteriales > Flavobacteriaceae > Salegentibacter. The sequence continues at coordinate 1,202 of DATISX010000078.1, read as the reverse complement.
TCAGAATGGCATTTCCACATGAGTTTTTATCCGCCACTTTTACGTTCGGCCACAGTTAAGAAGTTTATGGTTGGTTATGAAATGTTCGCAGGACCGCAGCGTGATATAACGGCAGAACAGGCAGCACAAAGATTAAAAGAATTACCGGAAGAACATTATTCCTTCCGGTAATTAATTTTTTCTTACCAGAATAAAGCATAAAGCATAACCAAAATAAGCAGGACAACAAAACTTCCAATATTAAAAGCCGGACTGGTTTTAAATAAGTCTTTGCTCAATGGGATGGATTTTTCATGGTCTTTACCTTTCCCTTCCACAAGGCTTATGACCACCATCAGAGCCATAGTAAGAAGCCAGGTGGCCATCATCTGATGCATAAATGGAATAGTCGGGAAGAATGCACTGTCAATCCAACCATTCGGACCAATTTTGAAGTAAAATGCAATTGGAATAGATGCCAGCACTCCATAAATGGCCGCCTTATTAGTAGTCTTTCTCCAGAATAGTCCCAACATAAAGACCGCCAGAATTCCCGGGCTCACCACTCCTGTGTATTCCTGGATATACTGGAATACCTGACCAAGATTCTTTAACTGAGGGGCTAGGATAACCGCGATAATAAGAGCTACAGAAGCCGAAATACGTCCTACTTTGACCAGTCCTTTTTCAGATTTTCCCTTCTGGAAATAAGGTTTATAAATATCCATTGTGAAAATGGTTGCGGTAGAGTTAAGCATAGAAGCCACTGAAGAAACAATTGCCGCAGCCAGAGCTGCCAAAACAAGTCCCTTAAGTCCTGCCGGAATAAATTCTTTAATTAGCCAGGGAGCGGCATTATCATTAATTATATTTCCATTCCCCGAGAAAAATGAAATATCGGTAAATGCTGAAGAAATCTCCCCATTGGGCCCCGTATTCATTACAAAAGCGATAATACCGGGAATAACAACAATCAATGGAATAATCAGCTTTAGAAAAGCTGCCAGAACAATACCTTTTTGGGATTCCTTTAGACTTTTTGCCGCCAAAGTTCTTTGAATAATATACTGGTTAAAGCCCCAGTAATATAGATTGGCAACCCACATTCCACCAATGAGCACAGCCAGTCCCGGAAGGTCCCACCATGCATCTTTCCCATTTGGGGTAATGATTTCACCTTTTTCCAGGATCATTGAGAATTTATCAGGAACCTGTTCGTAGAT
>DATISX010000077.1:0-2782 GCA_035468275.1 Salegentibacter sp. | reverse complement strand
ATTTAAAAAATATGTATCAGGATTCTTCATAAGTAAATTACTTTTTTGTGGTCAACTTCTTTAAATCACGGGTTTCAGATTTATCTGCTTCCATAATACTGATGGCATATCCGCCTCCCGGTGCCGAGCGCTGCGAAAGTTTGGATTTATTGCTCACCACCACTTTTCTTATTTCATACGCCTGCGGATTCTTCTTGTAATGCGCATCTTTAGCATCTGAATAAATCGTCGCGATATAAGTCTTTCCTTTTTCCAGGAAGTCAAACTTTATATTCGACGTTCTTGGAGTCTCACCGTTAACATTCCCAACAAACCAATCGTTTGTGCCTTTTTCTTTTCGGGCAATGGTAATATAGTCTCCGGGTTCAGCTTCAATGTAAACACTTTTATCCCAATCCATTCCTACATCCTTAATGAACTGAAATGCATCCATGAACCTCTCGTAGTTTTCAGGAAGGTCAGCCGCCATTTGTAAGGGGGAATACATAGTTACATAAAGCGCAAGCTGATTGGCTATGGTACTGTTCACCCAGGAGTCATTATCTGGGCTAAAAGAGCTGATATCCATTTCAAAGATCCCCGGAGTGTAATCCATTGGACCTCCTATTAATCTTGTGAAAGGAAGTACAGTTACGTGGTTTGGTTTTGAACCTCCAAACGCCTGATACTCTGTTCCCCTTGCCGATTCATTGGCAATAAGGTTCGGCCAGGTTCTGGCAATACCTGTAGGTCTCACCGCTTCGTGGGCGTTGACCATCACTTCATATTCTGCTGCTTTTTCTATTGCGTACTGGTAATGATTTACCAACCACTGACTATAGTGGTTTTCTCCCCTTGGAAGTATATCGCCAACATATCCGCTTTTTACTGCATTGTAACCGTTATCCTTCATAAACTTGTAAGCTTCATCCATATGGCGCTCGTAATTCCTAACAGAAGAAGAAGTCTCGTGGTGCATGATCATTTCCACGCCCTTGCTTTTAGCATATTCCCTTATCCCGTCCAGGTCAAAATCGGGATACGGAGTTACGAAGTCAAAAACATAATCTTTTGAATTTCCAAACCAGTCTTCCCATCCAATGTTCCATCCTTCAACAAGTACCCCATCAAAACCGTGTTCGGCAGCAAAATCTATATGCCTTTTTACATTGGCTGTAGTCGCCCCGTGAGTGTTATTGGGAGTAGCCTTTGCAAAATCTGTTTCCCCGAGTTTTACTGCAGGATAATCATTGGTATAGTTCCATGAGCTTTTTCCGGTGATCATTTCCCACCATACGCCCACATATTTCATCGGTTTGATCCAGGAAGTGTCATCAATAGCAACGGGATCGTTCAGGTTATAGGTCATTCTGGAAGCCAGGATATCGCGGGCATCATCGCTTACAATAACAGTTCTCCACGGAGTTTTTCCCGGTGCGATCATATAGACTTTGTTCCCGGTAACATCCGGCGTAAGCCAGGATTCAAAAATCATTTTCTCATCATCCAGCTCCAGGTGCATCGCCGAATAATCTATCAAAGCTGCCTCATGTAGGTTGATGTAAAGACCGTCATCAGTTTTTAGTAGGAGAGAAGTCTGCACCCCCGTATCTGAAAATGAGGTTTGAGAAAGGTTATCTGTAATAGAACCTTCCATAAGTCCTCTTATTTCTGAAAGCCGGGACTTGATGTAGTCGTACTCCTGGGTATCGTAATCTCCCGGAATCCAGAAAGCAGTATGATCACCTGTCATCGCGAACTGGGTTCTTTCTTCTTCTACTATAAAATGACCAAGATTTTTCTGCTGCGGAAATTCATATCTGAATCCAAGTCCATCATCAAAAACTCTGAACTTAATTATCATTTCACGATCTGTAGATTTTTGCTTTAAAACAACAGCCAGTTCGTTGTAGTGGTTACGAATTTCACTTTCTTCTCCCCAAACCGGCTGCCAGGTTTCATTAAAATTGGATTCCTTACTGTCTAATATCTCGAATTTATCGACCAGCGAGTACTCATCATTCTTTAACTTTAAACCTAGCTTACTGGTTTCAATCACTTGTTTCCCCTTATATGAAAGTTTGTAAGCAGGGGTGCCATCCTCAAGCAATTCAAACTGCATTTGCGCCTCCCCGTTGGGAGAAGCCACTTTTTGCGCCAAAGCAAGTCCGGTAAAACTCAGCCAAAGGCAGGCTGTTATTAGTAGATTCTTCATCATCATTTTTCTAATTGAGTATTTATTTATTAATGCTAATTAATTGTTTCTCTTTATTATCGGGCAATTTAATGAATAAACGAGAGGCTTTGGCATCATAGTGATACCCCGAAATATCAAAGTTATCCATTTTTTCTTAAGCGCCTCTGCTGAAGTTCAGAAAGATCTTTTCCATTCAGCTTCACCCTGAATGGTTTCTATTTTCATTCCCCAATGAGCCCCTTTGTAATTCAGGGAAAGCGCTTCCTTGAAAGGTTTTGGACACAGGAAAAACAGGGATCCACGAAAAGGAGAGTATATTCAGAAACGTGTAAAAATAAAAAAAAGCCCTTTCCCAATTGTATGGAAAAAAGCTTCTCATTGGCGCAATACTAATTAAATCAGTATCTCAACCACACATCCCCTTTCAGGGACACAACACAACTTCATTATAAGGCAAAAAAAAGCTCTAATTTCTTAGAGCTTGGTTTGCAATTTTGCGGTCTGGACGAGACTCGAACCAACCGCTGAACTCCTTTATTTATAGACCTTTCGAAGGGCTTGCTTTTAACAAGCACCGAATAAGGACCCTTTTAACAAAGTTTAACA
>DATISX010000076.1:0-9453 GCA_035468275.1 Salegentibacter sp. | reverse complement strand
ATCATTATGCCACACCCACAACTTTAGGGAAAGATAGAATTGCACTTATAGCAGCCGCTGTAAAAGATTATCCCGGTAAAAATGTGCTTGTAATAGATGCGGGTAGCTGTATTACCTACGATTTTAAAACTAAGGATGAAGAATATCTTGGTGGAGCTATTTCTCCGGGACTGGGGATGAGATTTAGAGCTATGCACGAGTTTACAGGGAATTTACCCCTCTTCAAGCCATTTGAAGATACCGAAATTACCGGTAATTCTACCCAAAAGGCGATGAACTCAGGAGCAGTGCATGGAGCACTTTTTGAAATTGACGGATTTATAAATACGTATAAATCTGAAAATAAAGATTTAACAATTATTTTAACAGGAGGGGATATGCTATTTTTGTCAAAGCAATTAAAAAATACCATATTTGCCAACTCAAATTTTCTATTTGAGGGTTTAAACTACATTTTAGAATTTAACAAGACTCAATGATTAAACGATTTATAGTAATCGTAGCTTTATTAACTACGGCGTTCGCCGCGGCACAGGAAAATATCTCATCTCCTTATTCATATTATGGAATTGGTTTAACAAAATTCAAGGGGACCATAGAAAACCGATCTATGGGTGGTATAAGTATTTTTTCAGATAGTATTCACCTTAACCTTAGCAATCCTGCCGGCTATGGCCGTTTAAAACGAACTACATATTCCCTTGCGGGAAGTCACGAACAGAGCAACCTGAAATCAGATTTGGGAAGCGATAACGCGAAAATCACTTCGCTGGATTATCTTGCATTAGGGATACCGGTGGGGAAATTTGGCTTTGGTTTCGGACTTATTCCTCAAACTTCAGTTGGCTATCGTATTCTGGATGTCCAGGATGACGTTGCCAGTAGATTGCAGGGTCGTGGCGGACTTAACCGTGTATACCTTTCAGGTGGATATGAGATAAGCAAAAGTTTTAGTATTGGAGTTGACGCCCGGTATAACTTCGGAAATTTTCAAAATAGAAGAACTTTGGTTAGAGAACAGATACAATTGGGGAGTCGGGATATAAGCCGTTCTGATCTTAATGGTTTGAGCTTTAATTTTGGAGCTGATTTTCAAACAATGATATCAGACAGGCTGAAACTTCATGCTTCAGCTACCTATTCTCCGGAAGCTACACTAACTTCAGAAAATCAGAGAGAAGTGGCTACGATTGCCTTTACCCAAAACGGCGAAGTGCCTGTTGAAGTGAGGGATCTTGAGGTGGCTGATTCAGATTATATTCTTGCTGAACAAATCACCATTGGTGCAGGTCTTGGTCGGCCTAATAAATGGTTTTTTGGAGGAGAATATATTAAAACCGGGCGTAATGCTTATCTGGACCGTTTTAATACCGTAAATGAAACTGCAGTCTATAATGAAGCTTCACAATACAGGTTTGGAGGTTATTTTATTCCTCAATACAATTCGTTGACAAGTTATTTTAAAAGAGTTGTTATTAGAGGTGGATTCCGTTACGAAGAAACCGGCCTTAGTCTCAATAACGAAGACATTAATGAGTTTGGCATCACTTTTGGATTAGGATTACCTGTAGGACCAGGATTCTCTAATATAAACCTTGGATTTGAGTATGGACAGCGCGGTACAACTGATTCAGGATTAGTAAAAGAGGATATTTTTAAAGTCTCGGTAGGATTCTCTCTAACCGAAGCAAGAAAATGGTTCGAAAGAAGAAAATTTGATTAACCACTATAATTCAAGAAAATGAAAACTAAATTAATAGCATTAGTATTTGGAGCCGTTATAGGTTCAAGTGCAGTTAACGCACAGTCTAATGATTGTGCTACTATGGCAGCATTGGCCTATGATGATGCGAAAGCACAAGATTATGAGGCAGCTTACGAACCTTTAATGAAGGTAAGAAAAGAATGTCCAAAATATAGCCTGGCTACTTTCCAGTATGGAGAGAGAGCACTTAAACATAAAATAGATAATTCAGAAGGAGATGAGCAGAAAAATTACATTCAAGAATTAATCGAGCTTTGGGAAGAGCGTTTAGAGTTGTTTCCGGAAAAATCCTCTAAAGGAAAAATCTACGGGGATATAGCTCAGCTTAGATTCGATTATAAAATAGGAGATAAGGAAGAGCAATATGAAGCTTTTGATAAGGCTTTCACTGAAGATCCTGATAACTTTACAAGCGCTAAAGGAATATATGCATATTTTTCACTTTTGGTAGATATGCAGGATGCAGGAGATCGTTCTCTTGAAGATGTTTTTGCTAAGTACGATGAGGTTATCGCTAAAGTAGAGACTGAAGAAAACGAACTTGCCGAAAGATTGGCTCCGCTTTTAGAAAAGCAGGAACAAGCCGAAACGCTTTCTGCAAAAGAGAAGACTCTTGTGAAGAATTCAGAGATCAACCTTAGAGCTTATAACCAGGTTAAAAATGCTGTTAATGGTAAATTAGGACAAAGAGCAGATTGTGATAATCTTATCCCTCTTTATACCAAAGATTTTGATGAAAAGAAGACAGATGTTGACTGGTTGAAAAATGCCAACGCTCGTCTTTCTGCTAAAGATTGTACTGAAGATCCATTGTTTATGAGAGTTTCAGAAGCACTTCACAAGCTTGAGCCGTCTGCGAAATCAGCATTCTCATTAGGTCAGTTAGCTGAAGCTGAAGGAAACAAATCCAAAGCGCTTCAGTATTATAATGAGGCAGCTGAATTGGAAGATGATAACTCTGCTAAAGCAAGAATTTATTACAGAATCGCTGGTAACTATAAAGATCAGGGAAGTTTTTCCCAGGCCAGAACTTATTATAGAAGAGCTGTAAGTGCAAGACCTTCTTTAGGTAGTGCTTACCTGCAAATCGCAAGTATGTATGCTCAAAGTGCAAATAACTGTGGAGAAACCACCTTTGATAAAAGAGCTGTGTACTGGGCTGCTGCAGATTATGCAAGAAGAGCTTCAAGTGTAGATCCTTCTATCGCTAGTAACGCGAATCAGGCTGCAAGCAGTTATATGGGAAGAGCACCACAAAAATCTGACATCTTCCAGGAAGGAAGAAATGCCGGAGAGGCAATTCAGATTGGTTGCTGGATAGGCGAGACAGTTCGCATCCCTAATTTGTAAAATGAAGATTACATATAATCAAATAATTTCAGGCATTGTCACGCTAATAGGCGTGACAATGCTTTTTTCATGTCAGGGTAATTTAAATGAGATAAGAGCACTCGATCTTGAAGGAGATGCTCCGCAGGCTGAAGCCCTCAACTTAAATTTAAAATACACCGATTCCGGCCGGCTAGTGGCTACTCTAAAAAGTCCAAGAATGCTGGATTTTACCAATAAAAATTTTCCTTACCGTGAATTCCCTGATGGCCTTGAAGTAGAATTTTTTGACCCGGAAAATAAAAGCAGTACGGTTAGCGCCAAATACGGAGTTATCTACGAGAAGACCGGCCTAATAGATTTGCAGGATAGTGTTGTAATTTATACCAGCGACAGTACGCGTTTAGAGGCTAGCCAACTTTATTGGGATCAAAATCAGAGCTGGGTTTTTACAGACAGACCTAATAAAATACGCTTTCCCAATGGAGCCCTAAATGAGGGACAGGGTTTTGATTCTAATCAAAATTTCGGTAATTTTCGTTCCAGAACCAACGTAGGGGTTCAAATTATAGAAGATAAAGAAGAAGCTAAAGAAGATGAGTAAATATTATAAGTTTTTTGAATATGCTTACCTGGTAATCGGAGCATTTTTCCTTTTCGAGAGCATCAGGATATGGAATTCCCAGCCCGGTAGGGCCTATCTTTTTCTCTTTTTTGTGGTTATCTCCATTTTTATGTTCTTCTTCAAAAGAAGGTTCAGGCGTAAATTTGAGGAGCGTAACAAATAACTCCAATGCAAAGCGAGATACTAATAATTGTTCTTTCCCTGATCTTTTCAGCTTTTTTCTCTGGGATGGAAATTGCTTACATCTCTTCCAACAAAATTTATATTGAGATTGAAAAACGCCAGAACGACTTTCTGGCAAATGTCTTAAGAAGACTTACTAAAAAACCATCAAAATTTATTGCTACCATGTTAGTAGGCAATAATATTGCGTTGGTTGTTTACGGTTTCTTTATGGGCGATCTCATCATGAGCTGGCTTAACGGACTTCTGCCTGTTGAAAGTGGATTGGTTCAATATATCATAACCGATCTAAGTCTGCTCACCCAAACAATTATTTCAACCTTAGTCATTCTCATTACTGCCGAATTTCTTCCGAAGGTATTTTTTCAAATTTATGCGAATTCTATGCTGAAGTTCTTCGCGGCGCCGGCATATTTTTTTTATTTTATCTTTTCTTTCATTTCCGATTTTATAATCTGGATATCAGATTTTGTGCTGAAAAAGTTCTTTAAGACCGAAGGGGATGAGGTACAGCTTGCGTTTAGTAAAGTGGAATTAGGGAATTTCATCAATGAACAGATGGAAACGGTAGAAGATAATGAAGATGTAGACACCGAGATTCAAATCTTTCAGAACGCCCTGGAATTTTCTGACATCAAAGCTCGCGAGGTAATGATTCCCAGAACTGAAATAGTTGCCGTTGATAAAAGTCAGGCGCCAAAAGATCTTATTGCAACTTTTACTGAAACGGGCTTATCAAAGATCCTTGTTTACAACGAAACCATAGACGATATCATAGGTTATATCCATAGTTTTGAACTTTTCAAAAGGCCGAAATCCTTAGAATCAATACTTCTCCCGGTAATATTTGTTCCTGAAACCATGTGGGTTAAGGACGTGTTGAATATTCTGATTAAAAAACGTAAAAGTATTGCTGTGGTAATAGATGAATATGGTGGCACCAGCGGGATGATTACCGTAGAGGATATTGTGGAAGAACTTTTTGGAGAAATAGAAGACGAACATGATTCGCCGGTGCTTATTGAGGAGCGTCTGGACGAAGATCATTTTTTATTTTCTGCCCGTTTGGAGGTAGATTATCTTAATGAGGCTTATAAATTCACTATTCCCGAAGGAGAAAATTATGAAACCCTAGGAGGATTTATTGTGAATCATACTGAAGAAATCCCTCAGCAGGGCGAGCTGGTGTCCATCGAAAATTTTCAATTTGAGATCAAGGAGGTTTCCAATACTAAAATAGAATTGGTCGAGTTGAAAATCAAACCCGCCGATTAATTAAGGTTTCGTTAATATTTCACTAATTATAAGTTTTATAATTAGGTTAAAAACCTTATTTTCGCCCACTATATTCCAGTAAATAATAACTACAAATGGCAGTATTAAATAAAATCAGACAGCGTTCTGTTTTCTTGATCATCATCATTGCTTTGGCACTTTTTTCTTTCGTGTTAGCCGATGTGATCCGTAACGGAGGTTTTTCTTCCGCTAAATCTCAAAGTGTAATCGCAACCGTAAATGGAGAAGAGATAGACAGGGAAGAATTTGCCCGAAATGTTGAAAACTTCCAACGTAATATGGGGGCTAATGCGAGTACCTCCCAGGCGGTTAACCAGGTTTGGGAAAATAAACTTCGGGAGATTATCCTCGATGAGGAACTTGAGGAATTAGGCGTAAGAGCCGAGCAATCTCAGATCAAAGAAATGATGCGCGCCCAGATGGGGAACAACCCCAATTTCACCAATGAAGCTGGTATGTTTGATGAAAACAGACTTAGGGAATATGTTGCCACAATGAAGGCTACTTCTCCGGAAGCATATCAACAGTGGCTGGATTTTGAAAACAGTCTTGGAAGTTCTGCCCGTGAAAACATTTATTTCTCAATGGTAGCAGCAGGAGTTGGTGCAACCTTGACAGAAGGAGAACAAGCTTATCGTTTTGAGAACGATAATATAGATATGAATTTTGTACAAATTCCTTACACTTCGGTTTCAGATGATGAAGTGGATGTAAGTAAGGATGAAATTAGAGATTATATTGAAAAGAACCCGGCGAAGTTCGAGACTGAAGCTTCAAGAAACATCCAGTATGTATTCTTTGAGGAAGATGCTTCAGAAGAAGATCGCAATGAGGCCAAAGAGTCTCTTACCGCTTTATTGGAAAGCAGAGTAGAATACAATTCTGCTTCTCAATCTAATGATACTTTACCAGGCTTTAATGAAACCGATGATTTTGAAGGTTTTGTTGGCGCCAATTCTGATTTACCTTATGAAGACAGATATTTCTTTAGGAACGAACTTCCTGCAGATTTTCGGGATGATCTTTTCAATCTTGAAGTTGGAGAAAGCTTTGGTCCTTACGAGCACGATGGGTATTTCAAAATAAGTAAGGTAGTAGATGCAAGGCAAATTGCAGATTCAGCTAAAGCAAGTCATATACTTGTTTCATACCAGGGCTTGCAGTTTGCACCAAATGAAACCAGAAGCAAGGAAGAGGCTGAACAACTAGCCGATAGTATTGCTGATGTTGTACGTAGAGATAATTCTCAATTCGCCAACCTTGCTGCTCAATTTTCTTCTGATGAATCAAACAAAGCTGAAAGTGGTGATTTAGGATATTTTGGTCCCGGAGATATGGTGCCGGAATTCGATTCCTATATTTTTGAAAATAACGAAGGAGATATAGGCGTAATAGAAACCGATTTTGGTTATCACGTAATTCATATAGAAGAGCAGAGCGACAGAGAAAGAGCAGTGAAAATCGCGACTCTTGCCCGTGAAATTGAAGCTTCTGAGCGTTCAAGGAACAACCTGTTTAATGAGGCGACTACTTTTGAGATCGCTGCCCGTGAGGGAGATTTTTCCGAAGTAGCCAAAAACGATAACCTTGATATTAGAACGGTTAGAGATGTGAAGGCTTTGGAGGAAAACATCCCAGGTATAGGTAACCAAAGAAGAATTGTTCAATGGGCTTTTGAAGATGATGCAAAAGTTGGAGATGTTATGAGATTTGACACTTCTCTGGGTTATGTTGTAGCTCAGGTAACTGCAAAAAGAGATGCCGGACTAATGAGTGTTGAAAATGCCTCTTCTGAAGTAATTCCGATTCTTACAAAAGAGAAAAAAGCAGAGATAATTAAAGAAAAGATTAGTGGAAGTAGCCTTGAGGAGATCGCTTCAAGTCAAAATGCCAGCGTGCAGGCTGCAAATGCTGTAAATCTTGATAATCCAACGCTTCCCGGAGCCGGAAGTGAACCGGTTGTGGTAGGTACGGTGTTCGGAATGGAGCCAGGTCAGGTTAGCAAACCTATTACCGGTGACAAAGGCGTTTATGTAGTGGAATTGCTAAACAGAAATGAAGCTCCCGCTATGGACTCTTACAAGAATCTAGCAGATCAGGAAACGGCTCAACGTCGTGCCGAGGCTGCACAGCGTGCTTTTGAAGCCCTTAAGAAAAAGGCGGATATCGAAGATAACAGAGCTAAATTCTATTAATTAGCTGAAAAGATATTTCAATCAATAAAAACGCTTCCTTTTTATTAAGGAGGCGTTTTTTTATAGGATCATTTTACTGTAAGGAATAATGATATTGTATCCTTTATTTCTGAAGTATTGCTGAGCTTCCAGCGTGCCGGTAACGAGAATAAAGTCACCGCCCCAGCCTCCAAGGCTTTTAATGCTTCCGCTGAAATCGGGAAATAGGCTGGTCTTTATTTTGGGTAGATTGATCGCTTTTGAGATAAGGGTTTCATGCAGTTCTATTAAAAGCTGAAATTCATCCAGATTTTCGCATTTAAGAAATTGTTCGGTCAAACCTGAAATCTTATCCACCAGGATACCGACATCCTTTTTTGGTTGATTCCGGTAATGTGCAATTGCTTCACGACTGTTCTGCTTTTGGTTCAAATACACAAAAAAGAGACTGTCCTTAAATTCAGGTTCAAAATGAGTTTTCAATACCGATGGTTGACCTTGAGTTAATTGATAAGTAAACGCCACATCCTGCTGTGCCGCTGCAATATCATAGCCACTGCCTCCAAATGTTTTTTCAAGTAGTTTATAGGCATCAATTTTAAGCCAATTTGCAATATTGTTTACTAGGGTAGACGAACTGCCCAAACCCCAGTTTCGGTTAAACTCAAGCTTTGTAGTTATTCTATAACCCTGCCCGTCAGAAAAGAATTCATTATTAAGATCTTTGGCGGCATTAAGTATTTCCAAAAGTCGCGTACCTGTGTGGTCATTCGGTTTTTCTTCCTTAGAAATGAATTTATTCTCCTTCAGAATAAAACTACCTTCAAACCAAATGGAACCGGTCTCATCGAGGCTTAACCAGGTAATTCCGGGAGTTTCTGTTTTTTCAACCTGCATTTCCTGGCCAAATCTGGTAGGTACGGCTAATGCTTTAGCTCCATTCAGAACTGCGTATTCTCCGGTGATCAGTAATTTCCCATGGCTGTAAAATCGTTTCATTGACTACGAAATTTCTCTAGTTGCTCAAAAACACTGCTGTGAGTTACCGTATGATGTTTAAAGTAATCGGTTAAGGCCAGTTTTTCCTCCTGGGTTGCATTTTGCTGGTTCAGGATGTTCATCAAGTGCATCTTCATGTGTCCCTGCTGAATTCCGGTGGTGATGAGCGAGCGAACCGCTGCAAAATTCTGAGCCAGTCCCGCAACAGCTACAATTTTCATCAGTTTCTTCGCTGAGGGCTGTTGCAGAATGTCCAGTGCCAATTTCACCAATGGATGTAGACTTGTGAGTCCGCCAACCGTTCCTAGAGCTAATGGAATCTCCAACGAGAAAGTAAATATTCCGTCTTCTATTTCTGCATGCGAGAGACTGGTGTAATTCCCTGACCTTGCGGCGTAGGCATGTACACCGGCTTCCACAGCTCTGAAATCATTTCCTGTGGCCAGAACTACTGCGTCAATGCCATTCATGATTCCTTTATTGTGCGTCACCGCACGAAAAGGTTCAATTTCAGCAATTTTAATAGCCTGTAGGAACTTTTCGGCAAATTCCTCTCCGCTCATTTTATCATCTTCTGAAAGTTCATCCACCGGACAGGAAACTTCGGCTCTTACTAAGCAGTGAGGCACGTAATTGGAAAGAATGCTCATTATGATCTCAATCTGGTTTTCCTCTTCAGTGAAAGCTTTATATTCTTTGGCTTCTTCCTGGAAGACATCGGCAAACTTCTCTAGACAGGAGTTTATGAAATTCGCACCCATGGAATCTTGAGTGTCAAAAGTACAATGTAATTGAAAGTAGTTGTTCAGGCTTTCGGTTTTGTCTTTGAGTTCAATATTTAATATCCCGCCTCCGCGTTTTTCCATGTTTTTGGTGATAGGCTTAACCGCTTCTATCATTTTCGGTTTTACGTATTCAAAAAAACCATTTAGTTTTTCCGGGTCGCCCGAATAGGCAAAATGAACCTGCCCGATTTTTTGGGTGTCGATCACTTCAGCTTTAAATCCGCCGCGGGTTCTCCAGAATTTTGCTGCCTTACTTGCCGCAGCTATTACGGAGCTTTCTTCAATCGCCATTGGTAA
>DATISX010000075.1:0-12636 GCA_035468275.1 Salegentibacter sp. | reverse complement strand
CTGCTTTAGAATTGATTATCTTTGCGCAAGCTTAAAAATCGCCTATGATTCAGTCAATGACAGGTTTTGGAAAAAGCGTTACGCAGCTTCCGGCCAAAAAGATCACCGTAGAGATCAAGTCTCTTAACAGTAAAAATCTTGATGTAAACGCACGCATCCCTTCGCAATACCGCGAGAAAGAACTTCAGCTTAGAAATACCATAGCAAAATCCCTGACCCGGGGAAAAATAGATTTTTCTCTTTTTGTAGAGATCACCGGTGAAGAGACAACAGCAGCTGTAAATGCGGGAGTTGTGCGCAATTACATCGAACAGTTAAAACAAATTGTTGACGGCGATGAAACTGAATTGCTGAAAATGGCAGTAAGAATGCCCGATGCCTTAAGCACTGCTCGTGAAGAAATTGACGAAAGTGAATTTAAAGCTATTGAGGAAGCGGTAATAGAAGCCCTGGAAGAAATTAACGATTTCAGAAATGCAGAAGGCAAAGCCCTGGAGAAGGATCTCAAACTTAGGGTTGAAAATATCGATCGTCTGCTTCAGGAGGTGATAAAAATTGATCCTGAACGAGTGGAAGCTGTAAAGGAGCGTCTTAAAAAAGGAGTAGCCGATCTCAAGGAAAATGTTGATGAAAACCGCTTTGAGCAAGAACTGGTTTATTATATCGAAAAATTCGACATCACTGAAGAGAAGGTAAGGCTGGAAAACCACCTCGATTATTTTAAAGAAAGCATCAATTCTGAAGATTCTAATGGAAGAAAACTTGGATTCATCTCCCAGGAAATGGGACGTGAGATCAATACTATAGGCAGCAAATCAAATTATGCCCCGATGCAACAATTGGTGGTGCAGATGAAGGATGAGCTGGAAAAGATAAAAGAACAACTCTTAAACGTACTCTAAATGAGCGATGGAAAACTTATCGTGTTTTCGGCGCCTTCCGGCTCGGGAAAGACCACGATAGTCCAACATTTATTAAAGCAAAAGGAACTTAACCTGGAATTCTCAATATCGGCGACTTCGCGTGCACCGCGGGAAGGTGAGATTGATGGCCAGCATTACTATTTTCTTTCAACTGAAGACTTCAAGAAAAAAATAAAGAACGATGAATTCCTTGAATGGGAAGAAGTTTACCGTGATAATTTCTATGGGACTTTAAAGGCCGAAGTAGAACGAATCTGGGCAAAAGGGAAGAACGTGATCTTTGATATTGATGTAGTTGGTGGCCTGGACATAAAAAACATCTATCCCGATAAAACCCTTGCTGTTTTTGTAAAACCGCCAAGCATCGAGGAATTAAAGATACGCCTTAAGAAACGCAAAACTGAGAGTGATGACAAAATTAACATGCGGGTTGCAAAAGCCTCTATAGAATTGGCAACAGCACCTCAATTCGATTTTATAATCGAAAATCATCACCTTGGAACTGCACTCCATGAAGCCCATGATCTGGTTGCCAGTTATGTAAATGCGACAAAACCGGAAGAGAATGAATAGAAAAGTAGGGCTTTTTTTTGGCACTTTTAATCCAATCCATATTGGGCATTTGATCATCGCCAATCACATGGTGGAATTTTCTGATCTTGATGAAGTCTGGTTGGTGGTTACCCCTCACAATCCATTCAAGAAGAAGAGCAGCTTGCTGGAAAACCACCATCGCCTGGAAATGGTTTATAAAGCCTGTGAAGGCTACGAGAATTTAAAGCCCAGCGACATCGAATTTGGTTTACCCCAACCTAATTATACCGTCACCACTCTGGCCCATCTTCGGGAGAAATATCCTACCAATGAATTTTGCCCTATCATGGGGGAAGACAACCTGAAAAGCTTTCATAAGTGGAAGAATTATGAGGTGATACTTGAAAATCACCAGATCTATGTTTACCCGAGAATGGCTACCGGGAAGATCCAGGAACAGTTTAAAAATCATCCAAAAATCACCCTGGTTTCCGCCCCGATTATGGAAATTTCTTCAACTTTTATAAGGCAGGCGATAAAAGAGGAAAAAAATATCAAACCTATGCTTCCCTCAGCAGTTTGGGATTATATCAATTTGATGAATTTTTACAGGTAGAAGCATTGTTTCCAAGAACTTTTCCAATAGTCCTTAAAAAATAGTCCCTTCATAGCAAAGGAATTTTGTTTAAAAATAAAGACTGTTTAAAAACCTTTTTTGGCCGTTCAGTTTAGCTGATTGAACCTACTTTTTTCATCGTGGAACTACAAGCTGTAGGACGTCGTCTGCCCTCAATGTAACTACCTCAAAACTTTTAAACAGTCTTATCTTTTATTTCTTTTCCAGGTGTGGTATTCTTAGTACCTGCCCGGGATATATTTTATCAGGATCTTTGAGCATTGGCTTATTTGCTTCAAAAACCATAGGGTATTTCATAGCATCACCATAATGTTGCTGGGCGATCTTACTAAGAGTATCTCCTCTTTCAACGGTATGAAATTTGGCTTCCGGCTCGGTCTTATCTACGGTCATTCTATCGTCTACTTTTGCGATACCTTCTGAATTTCCTATTACAAGCACCACTTTCTCTTTGGTGCTCTGGTCTTTCGCTTTTCCGGTGACCGTTGCAACATCATTGTTAATCTTAATATTCAGATTTTCCACTTGTAATTTAAGATCACGAAGAGTTGTCTCTAATTTAGATGTAGCTTTAAGGTCTTCACGTTCTTCTGCTTCCTTGTTTTTAGCATCTTTCTTATCACTACCAAAGATCTTTTCTCCTGCGTCTTTTATAAATGAAAAAATTCCCATCTTATTTTAAATTATTTGTTTAGAGTAAATTACGAAAGCAAAAGCATTCTTCCACCTAAAGCTGTCCTAAAATTTTGTTAGATTTCAAATCAAAAAACGCCGGTGGATCGCAAAATCCAACGGCGTTTTTCAAACTAAATAACCAACCAAAAAACTAAGAAAATCTATTCTTCATCTTAATCAGGATAAAGAACAAATAAATAACGCCCTGCCTTTCAGAAAGATTGCTTTGAGCTATCATTTTAACATGTTAAAATTTAAAAATACAGGCCCCACCACCTGTTTGAACATAATAAGTGGTATTTCGATATCCTTTTATTTTGTCTATTTTTGAATCAGAAAATCTAACTATGGAAAAATCTCCTTCTTTTGCCGTAATTGGCGGAGGCAGCTGGGCTACTGCTATTGTAAAAATGCTAAGTGAAAATGTAGATACCATTCATTGGTATATGCGAAGTGTTTACGCTATTGAGCACATTAAGAGACAGGAACATAACCCAAATTATCTAAGCTCGGTGGAATTTGATGTTAACCAGCTTGATCTTAGCTCTGATATCAACAAAACTGTAGCAGCAGCCGATTATCTCATCTTTGCCATTCCTTCAGTCTTTCTGAAAAGAGAGCTTGACAGCCTTACAGTTTCCCTGGAAGGAAAAGTGATTTTTTCAGCAATAAAAGGGATAGTTCCGGAAAGCAGCCTGATTGTAGGAGAACATTTTGAAGA
This sequence comes from Salegentibacter sp., assembly GCA_035468275.1. GTDB lineage: Bacteria > Bacteroidota > Bacteroidia > Flavobacteriales > Flavobacteriaceae > Salegentibacter. The sequence continues at coordinate 9,146 of DATISX010000075.1, read as the reverse complement.
ATATCACAATGTTCCGGAAGACAATATTGGAGTAATTACCGGCCCCTGTCATGCAGAAGAAGTGGCCCTGGAGCGCCTTTCCTATCTCACCATTGCCTGCACCGATGAAGAAAAAGCAAAGGTGATGGCCAAACATCTAAGCAGCGAATACATTAAATGTAAGATAAGCGATGATGTAACGGGTACCGAATATGCTGCAATGCTGAAAAACATTTACGCCATTGCCGCGGGTATCGCGCATGGACTTGGCTACGGAGACAATTTTCAAAGTGTTTTGATGAGTAACGCCATTAGAGAGATGAAGAAATTCATCAAGAAGGTGCATAAGATGAAGCGCAACATCAATGATTCAGCTTATCTCGGGGATCTCCTGGTAACTGGATATTCTGTTTTTAGTCGTAACCGTATGTTCGGGAATATGATTGGAAAAGGTTATACCGTAAAAAGCGCCCAGATGGAAATGAGTATGGTCGCAGAAGGTTATTATGCCACCGAAAGCGCTTACAAGATCAACCAGGAAAAAGGAGCGAAAACTCCAATTATCAATGCCGTTTACGGCATACTCTACGAGGGGAAAAACCCTAAAAAAGTATTTATAAAGCTCGCAGAAAAGTTAGATTAGATAATTAAACAATTCAAAATATATAAAATAAGAATTGTAGGCGGGATAATTTTGCTGTTGGGCATTGCGAGCAACTTATTCTTAGACTCCGACTCAAATGCCTTACTTTCAGCTCTAGCTATTGGGTTAGGAATTGGATTGTTGATAACGGGAAGAATCGCCCGGATAAATTAGCGGTAATATTTTAAGTTGAGAAGTTATCTTGTTACCTTATTTCAGTAAAATGCCTTTTTCAGGAATTAAAGGAAGTTCCCGTAGTGCCTTTTCGTTGATGGTGTTTTTTCTGAAGAGAAATTTCTTTTCAAACATCCTGTTTTCAGCAAAAAAAGTCACCTGAAATTCATTATTTAAGGCCAGCACTTCTTCCTGAAGGAATTCGACTTTCGCAAAAGATTTTGGCGGCAGCTTTTCAATTTTATGTCGCATCACCGAGGTCTGATCCTTATCTGAATAACCCTTACTTACAATTAACACCATTTCAAGGGCATCGTCCCGGTCGTTAATCAGATAAGCATTCCATTCTTGGGTTCGAAAATCTTCGTTGAAAACTTTGACGGCGGCAAAATAAACGCCTTTAACCTCAGGAATATCGATGTCTTTTTTCACTAATCCTGAATCTTATTCTTTGCCCATTTATAAAGTCCCCATAAAATTAATGCGGCGATTGCCAGCAGGATGGCTCCAATGGCAAATTCTATTACCTCTACGACCACTAAAATAATAATAACCGCAAGGGCGATAATTCCAAAGATAACTAAACCAACTGTTTTCATAATTGTATATTTCTTTACAAGTTAATCATACCATTGGAATTTCCGAAAATTTTTTTTAGATCGAGGATTTAAATTGCTCCAGGAATCGCACATCGTTCTCATAGAACATCCTGATGTCGCCAATTTGGTAAAGCAGCATCGCAATTCTTTCTATCCCCATTCCAAAAGCAAAACCTGAATATTCAGTAGGATCGATATTACAGTTTTTTAGCACATTGGGATCTACCATTCCGCAGCCCATAATTTCCAGCCAGCCGGTTCCCTTGGTGATACGGTAATCGGTTTCGGTTTCGAGGCCCCAGTAGATATCAACTTCGGCACTGGGTTCGGTAAAAGGAAAATAAGAAGGTCTAAGTCTTATTTTTGATTTTCCGAACAGCTGCTTGGTGAAATACAATAAAGTTTGCTTAAGATCGGCGAAGCTCACGTCTTTATCTATATACAGACCTTCTACCTGGTGAAAAATACAATGAGATCTTGCTGAAATCGCTTCATTTCTGAAAACCCGCCCGGGAGAAATAGTCCTGATTGGCGGTTTATTCTCTTCCATATACCTTACCTGTACCGATGAGGTATGGGTACGTAGTAAGATGTCGGGGTCTGTCTGAATAAAGAAAGTATCCTGCATATCACGGGCCGGATGATATTCCGGCAGGTTCAAGGCGGTAAAATTATGCCAGTCGTCTTCGATCTCGGGTCCTTCAGAAACATTGAAACCAACATTTGAAAAGATCTCAATAATCTGGTTTTTTACGATAGAGATCGGGTGGCGGGCACCAATTTCTATAGGCTCCGCAGGTCGGGAAAGATCGCCATAGACCCCTTTTTCTTCCTGCTTGCTCTCCAAAACCTCTTTCAGGGAAGTTACCTTAGCTTCAGCAGCCTGCTTCAAAGCATTTACCGCCTGACCGAAATCTTTTTTCTGCTCATTGGGTACCGATTTGAATTCCGCGAAAAATCCGTTTAAGATTCCTTTTTTTCCAAGGTATTTTATTCGGAAAGCTTCGATCTGGTCGGCAGTTCCGGCATTAAAAGCTTCAACTTCAGCAATGTGTTCCTTTATCTTATCTATCATGGATGCTTTTCTTTTTCAGAAGGGCAAATTTAGTAAAAATGAATTCTTCAGCAGGGGTTTAATCTATATAACCGTTTTGAAGAAAATATTGCACAATGGCTTCTTTCATCAGCACGCTTTGTTCTCCGGCTTTAAGCACAGGTAATTGCTCCAGGGTTTTATAATGCGGCCAGCCGTCTTCGTCATAAAAATCGAATTCATAATACCCATAAGGTTCCAATAACCTGCAAATGGCAATATGCATAAGATCGATTTTATGGTCTTTTTTGAACTTGCGGTGCACCTGCCCCAATTCCTGCACGCCTATCACATAAATTATAGCGTCAAGGTCCATTAATTCTCCATCTGCAAACTGGCCTGAAAGCTTTTGTTGTAAACCTTCCCAGCGTTCTTTTAATTGTTCGTCTCTTGCCATGGCGCAAAGATAATATCTTACTTATTGAAATTACTATATTTGACGTATGAATACAATTGATATTGTACTTGCCCTTATCCTGCTTTACGGATTGATAAGGGGTTTCTTCAGAGGTATATTAGCTGAGATTGCTTCGCTTGTAGGAATAGTAGCAGGAATTTTTGGAGCGATCCATTTCTCCTACCTTCTTGGGGATTACTTTTCAGAAAACATGGGTTGGGACTCTCAATATGTGAATCTTATCGCTTTCGCCATCACTTTTATTTTAATTGTATTCTTTATTTCCCTTGCAGGCAGGGTACTAACAAAACTTGCAGGTTTGGCGGCCCTAGGCCTGGTGAATAAATTACTGGGCGGTGTCTTTGGTTTAATAAAAGTCGCTTTTATCACCAGTGTGGTGATTATGTTCTTTAAAGCTACTAATGAAGAAATTGATATTATTGCTGAAGAAAGCCTGGAAAGTTCTGTTCTCTACCAGCCCGTTGAAAGTATCGCGCCTATTTTCCTGCCATCTATACTTCGGGAAGCCCGAAAACGCGATATTCTGGATGAATTTACTGAAAAAAACGAAACCCGGAATTAACCGGGTTTCTTACATAGACTATTAACTAACCTAAATAATCTACATATTAAGTTTATAAACGCTTGAAAGTTCATTGTTATTTTCTACGGTCACTTCAAGGTCTTTGATTATTCCCGAACCTACTCCGTATACCCAACCATGCACCTGAAGTTCTTGCCCCTGTTTCCAGGCATTCTGAACTATGGAAGTCTTGGAAAGATCATAAACCTGTTCCTTAACATTGAGCTCTACAAATCTGTCCTGGCGCTCTTTTTCATCTTCAATGGCATCAAGTTCATCTCTATGAAGCCTGTATACATCTTTGATGTGTCTTAGCCAGTTATCGATAAGGCCAATAGTTTCGTTACCCATTGCAGCTGCAACGCCACCACACCCATAATGTCCACAAACAATCACGTGCTTCACTTTAAGTGCATTTACTGCGTAATCGAGTACGCTTAGCATGTTCATATCAGTGTGTACTACCATATTGGCGATGTTCCGGTGTACGAAAACCTCGCCCGGTTGCGCGCCAATAATTTGATTCGCAGGGACACGACTATCAGCACAACCTATCCAAAGCAGCGGAGGCTGTTGTCCCTCTGCAAGTTTTTTGAAATAATTCGGGTCTTCAGCAAGTTGGCTTTCTACCCATTCTTTATTGTTATTTATAAGTTTCTTATAAAATGCATCCATAGTAAAAAATATTTTAAGTGATTAAATTAGTATTTTTAGTTTAAACAGGTATATCGAGACCAAAGAATTTTCTATAACTCTCAGGATTCTCTACTTCCCCGCGATCTGAGATCAAATTAATGGTAATATTTTTTCGTTTTGCCTTAATAGCAAATTCATCAAGGATCTCAAGAATATCATAATCCAGCACCCGGGTTTTAGAAACATCCAGTCTAACAAATGCTCCTTCAGGCAGCGCATTAAGTTCCCTGATTATGGCTCCTTTGTTCAGGAAAGTAACCTCCTCGGCAAGGGTGATCTGAAATTGTCCATCGGGAATATCATAACCTTCTTTGTGAAGGAAATGAGAATTCTTGTAACTGTTAATAAGAATCACTGAAATCCCGACCAGTAATCCAAGGCCAATTCCCATAAGCAGGTCGGTAAAAACTACTCCGGCTACGGTTATTACGAAAGGTAAAAACTGAGATTTTCCTAAAGCATACATTTGCTTAAACAAGGCAGGTTTTGCCAGTTTGTAACCTACTATTAAAAGTACGGCTGCCAGTACAGCAAGGGGAATCATATTAAGCAAGGTAGGAATAGCGATAATAGAACCAAGGATTAAAAAACCATGCATTATAGTAGACAGTTTAGTTTTTCCTCCGGATTGTGTATTAGCCGAACTCCTAACGATTACCTGGGTAATTGGCAATCCCCCTATTAAACCTGAAACCATATTCCCTGTCCCCTGGGCAAAAAGCTCCCTGTTGGTTGGTGTTGTTCTTTTTTCAGGATCGATTTTATCTATAGCTTCTACACTTAAAAGTGTTTCCAGACTGGCAACGATTGCTATGGTAATTGCCACGATCCAGACATCGGTATTACCGATCTGACTAAAATCTGGAAGGGTGAATTGAGCGAAGAAAGAAGATACATCATCAGGTACCGGCACGGCCACCAGGTGATTATCACCTATTCCAAAGGTTCCGGCGGGAACCAGCAGGTAATATAAAATTCCAAAAACCACCGCAACTAGGGAACCGGGGACAAGTTTGAAAATTTTATGCTTGTGTATCAAAATATTTTCCCAGGAAAGCAAAATGGTTAAAGCAACAAGAGTTAAAATAACAGCCCCGAGAGAAATCATTTCGGTGAATTGACCAAAAGCGGCAAAAATTCCATCACTATAATTGAAAAACTCGATGTTTTCCCCATTGAGACCGAAAATATTCGGAATTTGTGAGATAGCGATCGTAATTCCTATCCCGGCCAACATTCCCTTGATCACCGATGAAGGAAAATAATAACCTATAATCCCGGCTTTTAAGACCCCAAGGATAATTTGAAAAATTCCGGCGATTACTACAGCCAGCAAAAATATCTCAAATGCTCCAAGACTTTGGATGGCACTAAGAACAATAACCGCAAGACCCGCTGCCGGACCGCTTACTCCTAATTGTGCTCCGGAAAGAGAGCCAACAACGATACCTCCCACCATCCCGGCGATCAAACCGGAAAACAATGGGGCACCACTGGCCAGTGCGATTCCCAAACATAAAGGAAGGGCAACAAAAAATACAACTATACTGGCAGGAAAATCTTTATTAAAATGTTTAAACATATATAACAGGTTTATAAAGGAGATTAAATCTCCTTCTATCTTACTTTTAATTGAAAAATGAAAACTCAAGGATAGATGTGTTTCGAAAAAACACAAAATATTCTGTACCCGCGTGGCTAAAACTAGATGCGGGTTATCAAAAAATCCTTAGAAATTAGAAAACTTAAACCTGTCGAGGAGGTGGTGAGATTACATCAATACAAACTACCGGATACGCTTCAGCGTAATAGTGCCCGGGGTTTTTTTGTTCCTGAAGAAAGTGAATACTGGCGTAATTCGAGGGAGATTCTTCCACCTGAAACTCAAGATTGATCTGTGTTTTTGAACTCTCTTCCTCGTTAACACTAAAAGCCATAGAAACATCCGCTGATTTGTCTATCAAAACAACAAACGTTGGAGTAGCCAAAAAGGTTACGAATAAAAAGGCCAGTATGTAAGCTAATTTTCTCACTTCGGGCAAAAATAGAATTTTTCACCTAAAATCAAATAACCTTAACGATACTTTATTATTAAGGGAATATCAAATTTCTCTATAGTTTACGCACATTGTCATCACGGGTCCAACCCTGAGTACCATTGGGTAGTTCGATTTTTACCCAACCCTGATAATCTTCAAGAATCTTAGCCTTAGTTCCTTCGTGAAGTGAAAAGGCATTCTCCGCCCTTTGGCTGGGCTCATTTCTTACTTCAGCTTCTTCCACATAAATAATGGCGAACTGATTATTAAGCTGAATTTCCTGTTGTTTAAATGCAAAAAACACCGAAACAGCTGACATAATTATCATGAAAACTGCTGAACCAAAGAAAATACGCTTAGTGAGAGGTTTGGAATTGAAGTAATAGCTAACAAAAAATGCCGCAAAAAGCACTGAAAATACAATGGCTAAAATTCCCCAGGTATTATAGGAAAAAAGGGAAATCAATTCATTTATCTGCTTTGTAAAACCGGTTGTAGTGGCTTCCGGAATTGCATCCACGGTCATATTCCTGGCAAAGTTGATGTTGTTTCGTGTATCATCATCCTTGGGTTCGAGCTGTAAGGCTTTCTCATAATAGTAAATACTTGGCCCCACATTGTTGAGCTTATAATGAGCATTTCCCAGGTTATAATAAACCGAAACGGACGCTTCTCCATTATCAATAATCTCCTCGTAAAGAGAAACAGCCTCCTCATAATTACCCTCTCCATATTGGGTATTAGCTTTTTCAAAAAGCGCTTCATTCTGAGCAGGTAGTATCCAGGAAACAAAAAATATGAGATAAATTAATTTTTTCATATTACAGCTGTTTATCCAGGGTTGAGATCACTTTTACAGCCTGTCCATAATCCTGTTCCATACTTACCTGCGATGCCGGAGTATAACGGGCAAATTCGCAGCTTTTCAGCACATCTATAAAAGCTGTTATATCATCATCGTTAATACCCTTTTCGTTTAAAATTCCGCTAATCTTCTCTTTGCTCATCTCCGAGGTCTGGATGTGAAGTTTAGCCTTTAGGTAATTATGCATAGCCCGCTCGAGTGCCTCATAAAATTCCTTTTGATTACCCAATTTTTTCTTTGCTTCTGAAAGATACTTCCTGGCCAGTCTGTCAGCCTTTTTAATGCGAATACCTTTTTCATCACCGGCCATTGCCTGTCTTTTTCTTCCGAAGAGAATAAGTAATGGAACTGCCAGAATAGGTAAAGCCAGACTACCCCAGAAGACGGGAGAATTGAAGAAGGAAGATTCTCCAATCGCCTTTAGCTGCGGATTTAATTTTATGTACCTGAATTGATCTGAAGGCAAACTTGTTGTGCCTCTACTTCCTTGTGAACCTGCAACGGCAGAAGACGCGGGACCGCGTTTTACATCTATCATTATCTCTTCTGATGTAAGCCTTTGGTAAGATTCGGTTTGAGGATCGAAATAAGAAAAACTTATCGAATTAAGCGGATATTTCCCTTTCTGAGTCGGAATTATAGTGTAATTATCTGAAATGGTACCCTCCTTTCCTCTAAGGCTAACATTTACATTTTCACTGCGTTCAGGGTCATAAACTTCCAGAGACGAAGGCACTTCAAGCCTCGGAAGCTCAAAGAGATTCAGATTTCCATTTCCTTTTATTTCAACAGTAGCCTGCAGTGATTCTGAAGCATCCAATTCGGTTTTGTTGGTTTTGACATCAAAACTGAATTTACCAACCGCTCCTGTGAAATCAAGTGGCTTTCCTTCCTCAGGAAGTGGTTTCACATTCAAATTCCTGGTACCGGAACTCACAGTTTTATTGATGGTTTTATACAACCTGCGACCAAAAAGATCTCTGCGCTCTCCGGGAACATCTACTGAAATCGAAAGGGTTAGCGGCTCAATCTCCAGCTCCCCGGTTTTCTGCGGATAAAGAATACTTTTTCGTAGCTCCACATATCGGTAAGGCTCGCCCCTGTACTCGCCGTTTTCTACCCTCAATTCCCTTATATCAATATTCTGACTCCAGAAGTCGGTGAATTTGGGGTTATCTACCTCGCGCCAGTCACTTACGCTAATACTTGGGCTAACATATAATTTATAAACAACGGTAATAGCTTCATTCAGGTAGGGATCGACTTTGGAAACTTCAGCGACCAGATGGAGATTATCAGCTGCCACAATTTCAGCATCATTGCCATCAGTGGGTTGGTCTACCGCTGCGGTTACTTCAATATCAACAGGTGAAGTTTTATAGGTGGTTTCATCAATTATGATCTCGGCCTGACCAATAGTTTTATTTCCTCTTGAATTTGGCTGCAGAAAAAAAGAATAGGTCTTGGAATAAGAGCGTTTTCCATTTACAAAACTCTGGCTCACCGATTGGTTTGGACCACCTACCACGGTGAAACCTTCAAAAGAAGGCGGCCTGAAGTTATCGCCATCTTTATTCATCTCAAAGTCAACTCTAAGGCGTTCATTAACACCCAGCTTATTTTTGCTAACCTTAGCTTCAAACTGCACCTGGGCCTGCACGCCGGCGGCAATGAAAAACAGTAAACTTATTAATAGATATTTTAATTTCATATAGACGTTAAAAACCCTCCTTTTCGGCTTTCTCTAATGCAAAAATTTTACCAATCTTTATCAGTCTTCACTTTGGCACCTTTTGCTTTTTCAGCATTTATCTTATCCTGAACTTTTCGCTCTTCATTATTCATCGCTTCCAGCAAACTTTTTATCTGTTCAGGAGACAATTGTCCCTGCTGAGGTTGAGGTTGTGGTTGCTCTTGCTGATCGCCTTCTTCATCCTGCTCCTGTTCCTGATCTCCTTCACCGTCATTTTCATCTTCCTGCTCGTCTCCTTCATCTTCCTTCTCTTCCTCTTCACCTTCATCTTCAGAATCCTGCTCATTATCGCCATCGCCACCCTGGTCTTCCTGATCCTCCTGCT
>DATISX010000074.1:0-12878 GCA_035468275.1 Salegentibacter sp. | reverse complement strand
GCAGGCCGGAAGGCGCCGGAAAATTCCATGCAAGGCTGTCTCGAGCGGGCTTTTCATAGTGATCTTTATGGGTACAAGCGCAGTAAAGATAAATATTGTTTCCTGAAGTGCTTAGCCAGCGGCCAAATCTTAAGAAAAAATAACACTGTTGCTTTTGGGAAGCCCGAAGCTGTTAAGAAGAGTAACAAAAACAATCAGCTAAAAATAAGGCCTGAAAAATAAAACCATAGATTTTATCTTCAAGTAAATGCTTTTGAAAAGCAATTATTTTTCAGGCCTATTTCAGAAACTGAAAATTTTTAGCGTTTATGCCTCGGCGTTTTCATTGTTTTTTACCACCAACCTGAAACCTTCTCCGTGGATATTCAAAATCTCAACGTTTTCGTCTTTTTTCAGATATTTACGCAGTTTGGCAATGTAAACGTCCATACTACGAGAGGTAAAATAGTTATCGTCTCTCCAAATTTTGGTAAGCGCAAGCTCCCTTGGCATAAGATCGTTCTCATGCAGAGCAAGCAAACGCAGTAATTCGTTTTCTTTTGGAGAAAGCTTCTGAGGTTCTTCATCTCTAAAGGTAAGGAACCTTAATTTTGAATTCAGGTGGAAATCACCAATTTCAAATTCAAACTGCTTGCTGTCGGCAACACTATCGGTTGCTTTACGCTGCATGATGGCTTTAATCTTCATAAGCAAGACTTCAGAATCGAAGGGCTTATTCAGGTAATCATCGGCACCTACTTTGTAACCTTTAAGCACGTCTTCCTTCATTGCTTTGGCGGTAAGGAAGATAATTGGAATTTCTTCGTTCTTCTCACGAATTTCCTTTGCCAGAGTGAATCCATCCTTGTAAGGCATCATCACATCCAGAATACAAAGGTCGAAATCGTCTTTCTTGAATTTCTCAAAGCCTTCCATTCCATTTTTGGCGTGAGTGACCTCGTAGTCATTCATCGCCAGGTAATCTTTAAGTACGGTTCCAAAGTTTGGATCGTCTTCTACTAACAGGATTTTTTTGTTTTCAGTTTCCATATATTTAAGATATTAGTGGTAATTTAATTATAAAAGTACTTCCTTTTCCTTTTTCGCTTTCTACGGTAATCTCTCCATGATGGTCTTCCACGATGCGCTTTGTATAAGACAGACCAAGGCCGTGACCTTTTACATTATGGATATCTCCGGTATGTTCGCGATAAAATTTTTCGAATATTTTTTTCTGAACAATTTTACTCATCCCAGATCCCTGATCGCGGACCTTGAGGATGATATAGTTCTTTACATTTTCAGTATATATATCTATTTTGGGCTCTTCAGGAGAATATTTAACGGCATTATCAAGAATATTTACCACCACATTGGTAAAGTGATCGGGATTGGCTAAGATCGAGGAGCGCAAGGCGGCAAAGTGGGTTTGTACATAACCTCCGCGGTCTTCTACCAAAAGTTGCACGTGGGTAATTGCATCTTCGACCAAATCGTGCAATTGCAATCTTTCCTTTTTAAGGTCAAGCTCGTTCTTTTCCAGTTTAGAGATGCGCAAAACGTTCTCCACCTGCCCGTGCATTCGTTTATTTTCATCCCTGATCATCTGGAGGTAACGATTAGTCTTTTCCTCATCGTTCTTGATCTTGGGATTTTTAATGGCATCCAGAGCCAGATTTATGGTGGCTATGGGTGTTTTAAATTCATGGGTCATATTATTGATAAAATCGGTTTTGATCTGTGAGATCTGCCGTTGTTTTATCAATTGAGAAAGGGCGCTGGAATAGGCGATAACGATAATAAGGGTGAAAATAATAGACAAAGCCGCCATTAGTACTACAGAAGATAGCACCACCTTTTTCTTTCCGGGCAGGTTAACCAGCAACTGGTAATTGCTATTTCCGCTACTATCTACAAATAGAGGTACACCGTAAGTTGCAGGGTGGTTTAAACTAAAATTTTCGGAGTGAAGGTTAGTAGCAATCGAATTACTGTAAATTCCGTATTCAAATTCGGTGTCAAGATCCCGGTTTTTAAGCTCAATAGCAATCAGTTTTCTGATTTCCTCATCGCTAACACGATCATGAACAGGGAGTTTGCTGGTATATTGGGCGATATTGCTTCGCAGAATATCCTTTTCTACCTGGTCCATGCGCATCATGCGGGAAATTTGTTGCTGGGCGCTTAAAGTATTATTGTTATCAAGGTTTCGGCGGGTAACAATATTGGTGACCCTTTTATTAATTAGCTTGGTAAAGGGAATACTATCCCGGGTAGCGCTTAAAAAGCCTGAAGAAACCTTATAATCTTCTTCCAGAATAGATTCCGTATGAAAAAGGGTTTGATCCCGTAATTTATTTTCGTTGGTATAGGAATATTCAATGAGTTTAGATTCTTCCAATGTTGAGTTGGTAGAATCTGAATCAATAAATCTTATATAATATTCTTCGAGTTCGTTGTTTTGGATCTCATTAGAGACCTTAATCAGGACCTGTTTGGCATTATACGAAAACTGTTCTTCCCTATCATCAACCGCACCTTTAATCCAATAACCCTGAACGAAAATTATCCCAATTAGGGATAAGCTCATCAGGACAACCAAGATGAAGAAAAGCTTTTTATTCATGCCCCCAAAAGTAAGATTTTAACATTTAGAGCCTAAGTGGTTTAACCAAATGTTAACAAAACTTTTCTCAATTTTTACTGGATTTTAAGAGAATCTCATGTAATTCTTTAACCTGAGATTTGGTAAGGCTTAGATCGGTATTTTTAATCTGGAAATCGGCCAATTTTAACTTTTTTTCATCCGTCCATTGATTAGCCATTCTGGCTTCAATTTCTTCGATTTTTGAATTATCTCTCGCCTGCAGTCTCTTTAGTTTTTCGTCGTGGGGAGCAGTCACCAAAATAGTGAGATCGCATTTTTTATTTCCTCCCGATTCAAAGAGAATTGCAGCTTCATAAATTATGTAAGGGGCCCGTTGTCGGTTAAGCCATTCCTGGAAGTCAGAAGCTACAGCGGGGTGGATTATTTTGTTGAGGGCTTCAAGTTTAGCGCTGTCATTAAAAACCCGGGAGGCGATATATTTTCTATCCGGCGCAATAGTGGGATAAGCTTTCTCTCCAAAGAGTTTTACCACCGCATTTTTAATTTCTTCGGAAGTTAACATCAGGCGTTTCCCGGCATCATCGGCGATATAAACCGGCACCCCAATTTCCCTGAAGAAATTGGCCACCGTGGTTTTTCCACTTCCTATGCCTCCGGTTAATCCTACAACCATCATCGTTTTATGATAAACTGTATCTTTCGTTCACTAAGCCGGATATTAGTCACATAATCGGGTTTTCTCTTTACTTCTGCCAACAGGTAGTCCTGTCCTTCTCTAATATCTTCATAATCACATACCACAGAAAAATCTTCAGGCCTAACAAGCTCATATTGTTTGAGATTTACCTGGAAAAACAATTTCACTTCCTTCGGAAAAATACTAAGATTAACGCCTTCCGGAACATTGCTTACCTCCACGGGAACCTGCATTTCACCTTCTGTAAATTTTTCAACTTCCATGGCATAGTTAACCCGGGTTTGATAGAAACTAAGCATGCCCAATCCGGTAGTATCTATGGCCACTTTTCCTTGAATATCATTACTAATATTACTTATGTTTAGCGGAAAGGTACTAACCTCACTAATCGTATCTATAATAGATTCGGGGCCACTTACATCTATAGAATCGGGTTCTAACCTGATTTCCTCATTAGCCGAATAACCCACAGCAAAAGACAGGTTCAGTTCGGGAACCACTTTAAGGCGTTTCAACTTTTTAGACTGAAAATTTATTATAATTTCATCTGAAAGGAAACGGGTTTTTTCAAAATCTATATCAAGTTGTCTGGCGATATCCTCGCGGTTGGCTTCAATGGAATATATCAGCATGCCCTCTTCTGTCCTGGTTTGTTCCAGGTCTATAATCAGTTCAGGCTTATAAAGTTTGTAGTATAAAATATTAAAACCCTTATCCTGCATCCTCACTTCTACAGACACCGGCTTTTCTTCCGCGACGCTTTTATCCATTGGCGGGTTTACATATTCCAGGGGAAAAGAAACCACCTGAGTGTAATCTTTTGATAGCTGAACCAGAAACCACACAAATGCGGAAAAGAAGAGGAAGAATCCAAAGGTTTGTAAATTGGATTTCTTTAAAAAGTCGGGAGTTCTGTTAGGGGTGTTACGCATGTTTGAAGAAAAGATGTGGAAATGCAATTTCCGGATTCTTTTTTAGCACTTTTAATTGCCAAACCGATTTAAAAAAACCATAGCCATATCCGGCAAACTGTACCAGGACAGCATAGACCGAATATAAACCAATATGAAGGCTTTTATTCTTAATGGCCGAATCCAAAAGTACTGCCATAAAATAAGCCATATATAATCCAAAAAACCACCACAATCCATTGCTTAAAAGGAAAATCGACAAAATCAGGCAGGCCATGAACAGGCTGGGAAACCAATAAGTAATCTTCGCCGAGCCGGGGTGCCAGGAGTTCAGAATTGGTCTTACCATTCCGAATTTTTCTACCTGGTGATAGAATTTATTCCAGTCGATGCGACGTTTATGAAACACTTTCGCATTAGGAATAAGGCAGGTTTTAGATCCGTTTTTCTGAAGCCTTAAAGAAAGGTCGGGATCTTCGCCGGGATGAATTAAACCGAAACCTCCTGTGTCTTCAAAAGCCTCCCGGGAAATGCCCATATTAAAACTACGGGGTTCAAATTTATTTACAGACGATTTCTTACCGCGTATGCCTCCGGTGGTTAAAAAAGAGGTCATCGCATAATCTATAGCTTTCTGAGTATCGCTAAAACCTGGATGAGCCGCATCTGGTCCACCATAGCAATCACAAAAATTTTCGGTTAAAAAGCTGTCTACGGTTTTCAGGTATTCGGGTGGAAGCAAAACATCAGAATCCAGGATTATAAAATAATCGCCTTTGGCATTTCGCATCCCAAAGTTACGGGAATCACCGGGTCCTGTATTTTCCTTATAATAATAACTAATGTCGAGTTGCTGCTGAAATTGTTTAATTACCTCTTCCGAGGGTTTGGAAGATCCGTCTTCTACGATCACAATTTCGTAAGGCCTGTCAAAATCAAGAGCAAGCATACTTTGCAGCAGCTCCCTGATCTCTTCGGGGCGATTGTAGACAGGAATGATAAACGAATATTCCAATTTCATCTTATAAAGGTAGTAAAAGAAAAGGGCTGCCGGAAAAAACCACATTGCATTTTTTCCTCACAGCCCTTTATATTCTAAGGATCTTACTCCTGGTCTTTCATAAAAGTATCCATCACTTCCTGGCTAACTCCCATATTTGAGAAACCACCATCGTGATAAAGATTCTGAAGCGTTACCTTTTTGGTAAGGTCAGAGAACAACGTGATAGTATAATCGGCACATTCCAGGGCTGTGGCATTACCAAGCGGCGACATTTTATCGGCATAGGCAATAAATCCGTCAAAGCCTTTCACACCGGTTCCTGCTGTGGTTGGCGTTGGAGATTGCGATATGGTATTCACGCGCACTTTTTTATCTTTTCCGAAGAAATACCCGAAACTACGGGCTATAGATTCGAGATACGCCTTGTTATCAGCCATATCATTATAATCTGGAAAAACACGTTGGGCGGCCATATAGCTAAGGGCTACAATGCTTCCCCACTCGTTCATCGCTTCTTTTTTGTATAAAACCTGCATGGTTTTGTGAAAAGATACCGCAGATACATCCCAGCCTTTAGTGGTGAAGTCGTAATTCATATCGGTATAGTGATTTCCTTTTCTCACATTCACCGACATCCCGATGGAATGCAAAACGAAATCGATCTTTCCTCCAAGGATCTCCATCGCTTTTTCAACAAGGTTTTCAAGATCTTCTACTTTTGTGGCATCGGCAGGAATGATCTCAGAACCGGTTTTTTCAGCGAGTTGCTGAATGTTCCCCATTCGCATCGCGATAGGTGCATTGGTTAACACAAATTTTCCGCCTTCTTCATTTACCCGTTCAGCTGTTTTCCAGGCAATGGAATTCTCATCCAAGGCCCCGAAAATAATTCCTCGTTTCCCTTTTAGCAGGTTGTATGACATAGTTTTGGTTTTTATAGATTGTTGAGCCGGTAAATATAGTAAAATTCCATTCAGAGGCTCAACCGGTTAGTTTCTAATTCAACAGGGCCCGGGCGTGCGCCATTGCCGATTCACTTATATTATTTCCGCCCAGCATCATCGCGAGTTCTTCTATGCGCTCATTCTGTTCCAGTTCGATGATCTTGGTGGTGGTACTTTGTGCAGTATCTTCCTTAAATATCTTGAAGTGGCTGTTCCCTTTCCCCGCTATCTGCGGAAGATGAGTAATCGCGATCACCTGCATAGACTCGCCCATACGCTGCAAGATCTCTCCCATTTTCTGAGCAATATCCCCGGAAACTCCTGTGTCGATCTCATCAAAAATGATGGTAGGCAAACTGCTTTGTGCTGCCAGAATACTCTTCACTGCCAGCATAATTCGCGAGAGTTCTCCGCCTGAAGCCGCTTTTTTCATCTCTTTAAAATCCCCACCTTTATTTGCAGCGAGATACCAGAACAATTGATCCTGCCCGTTTGCCAGGAGTTCCTGCTGTGGTTTCAGTTCGATTTTAAGTCGGGCGTTGGGCATTCCAAGTCCCGCAAGGATATCTTCAGTTTGTTTGATAAATTCCGGAATGATCTTTTTCCGGTTTTGATGAATATTTGAAGAAACCTCAACCAATTCTTTTTTCGCTTCTGAAATAGCTTTTTCAGCTTCCAACAAGGAGGCTTCGGCATTTTCACTTACCGATACTTTTTCCTGAAGCTGATCTTTTATCTGAAGTAATTCTTCGATATTTTCTGCCGTATGTTTCTTCTGAAGGTTATAGATAAGCTGAAGTTTTTGATTGGTAGCTTCCAGCTCTTCCGGATTGGCTTCTACCCGTTCCAGGGCGTCCGAAAGTTCCTGGGAGATATCATCGAGTTCAATGATGAGACTTTCCACGCGCTCGTTCAAACTTTCATAGGTCGCTGAAAAACCGGCAATCTTAGATAAACCTGCCCGCACCTCTTTTAGGGTTTCCAAACCTCCAATATCTTCCCGGCCTATCAGGTCTACCGCGGAACCAAGTTTTTCTGTGAGCTCTTCAACATTGTTCAATTCCTCATACCGACCTTCCAGTTCTTCCAGCATTCCGGGTTTGAGTTTAGCTTCCTCGAGTTCATTCAACAGAAACAAATTATAATCGTATTCCCTCGCTGCCTGTGCCTGCTCTTCCTTTAGTTCTTCCAGTCTAAGGTTTAAGTTTTTAAATTTTCTGAAGCGATTGCGATAATCCAGCAACAAGGCCTGGTTTCCTGCAATAGTATCGATAACCTGAAACTGGTATTGATTATTTCCAAGACTCAAAGTCTCATGCTGACTGTGAACATCGATAAGAAATCCGCCGAGTTTATTCAGAGAGGAAAGCTTCACCGGAGTATCATTTACAAAAGCCCGCGATTTACCCGAAGGCAGAATTTCACGCCGAATGATGGTTTGGGTTTCAAAATCCAGATCCTCTTTCAGGAAAAAATCTTCAAGAGCATAATTCCCGATATTAAAAGCACCTTCGATAACGCATTTTTTAGCAGCATCGCGAATAGCGCTATAGTCGGCGCGATCACCAAGGAGGAGGCCCAAAGCCCCCAGCATAATGGATTTTCCAGCACCAGTCTCTCCGGTGATAATGGTAAAACCTTCCTGAAGTTTGATATTGATATCTTCTATCAGGGCGTAATTTTTTATGGATAGTGCAGTAAGCAAGTCGTGAAAATTTGTGCTAAATATACGGGAGAAATCTTTCCCAATCAACCGGGAAAAATATTATTGCAGGTTTCTCCAGTTCCGGGAATAACGCGGGGCCATATTGGTAAGGCTTTCTGTTAAGCCTGGACGGTTAATTGCAGGACCATCGCTGAAAATCTGGCTAATCTCCTCGGCTTTGGAATCAAAAAAGGTACGCAGCAAGAGCGAATTGGCTCTTCGGCTATTCATAGTCTCCAATTTTTCCATATCATCGGCGATCACAATTTTTCCTTTTTCAGGATCGCGGTGCATCTCATCAAGGCCAAGACGGTGATATTCGTAAAGTGCCGTACGGTACTCGGCAAAGGTATTCGAAAGAAGATCGGTATTCAGGCGATAGCGGGAATTATTCCCATCGGCGCCACTCCAGCCCTGGCGTCCCCCTTGCTGAGCGGTGGTTGCAATTCTATTTGCTTCCTGATAATATTCCGTTCCACCTTCAGGAGAAAAAGTATCGGCATCTAATCCTAAAATAGTGTAGACATAAAAGCTAAGCACAGAAACCAGGTTGGAATTGTAGGAATTCTGACTGTAATCTAAGGGTTGATATTCACGATAATTAAAACTGAACTGTTCGTCGTTAAAATTAAAGACCGGACTTACCATATTGGTCCCATAGACAGGCCGGGAAGATTGCACCTGAATGGTTCCTGAAAAAGATTCACCCTCAAAGCTGTTTAGAGTAATAAACATGCTGCAGTTTATGCGTTCCTGAGGCAGAAATTCTTTATCGGTCCAGCTGGTTTGATTTACAAATTCGGTAAGGGTGCGTTCCAGGGTTCGAAATACAGAAAGGTTGCTTTGGCCGGTTTGCTCGGTATTCAAGACCACCTGGCAATTAAGTTCCTGGGCCTTTATTTGGCTGAGACCGGCGAACATTAAAACGATCAGAAGAAAGTTACGCATGTAACAAAGTTACGATTTCATTTAATATATCCTGAGCTACCTCAGATTTTGGCTTAAGATCAAACTCCTTAACCGAATCGGGATATACAATAGTAATTTTATTGGTGTCCTTCTGGAAGCCTGCCCCTTTATCCTGAAGTGAATTCAGCACAATAAAATCGAGATTTTTTCGCTGTAGTTTTCCGCGGGCATTTTCCAGTTCATTATTAGTTTCCAGTGCAAAACCAACAAGCAGCTGCTTTGTTTTATTCTCACCAAGGGTGCCAAGAATATCCCGGGTTTTTTCCAGCTCTAAAGTAAGATCATTGTCGCTTTTCTTGATCTTCTGGGTTGCCACCTGTTTTGGCCGGTAATCTGAAACCGCAGCAGCGGCAATCACCACATCTGCTTCGGGAAAATATTTATTAACCTCGGCATACATTTCATCATTGCTTACCACCCGGATGAGTTTCAGGTTGGGTTCACTAATTTGCAAATGCGTAGGTCCGGAAATCAGGATAACATTCGCACCCAATCCGGCAGCTGTTTCCGCAAGGGCAAATCCCATTTTTCCGCTGGAATGATTTCCGATAAAACGAACGGGATCTATAGCCTCATAGGTTGGGCCGGCAGTAATGAGTATGGTTTTTTTCCTTAAAGGAAGTTGTGCTGAAAAATGCTGCTCCAGGAATTCCATGATATCTTCGGGTTCAGCCATTCGACCTTCTCCGTGGAGTCCGCTGGCCAGTTCTCCGGTTCCGGCGGGGATCATAATATTTCCGTATTCCTTAAGCTGTTCAAAGCTATTGGTAGTAGAAGGATGCCTGTACATATCAAGGTCCATAGCCGGAGCAAAAAACACCGGGCATTTGGCAGAAAGGTATACGGCAAGCAATAAATTATCGGCAGTACCTGAAGTCATTTTCGACAAAGTATTGGCCGAGGCGGGGGCTACAATCATAAAATCGGCCCAGAGGCCGAGTTCTACGTGATTGTTCCAAACAGCATTTTCATCTTCTTCATTGGTGAAAGATGAAAACACTTCATTTTTTGAAAGGGTGGAAAGTGTTAGCGGAGTAACAAATTCTTTGGCAGCCGGTGTCATTACCACTTTTACGTGAGCACCGGCTTTTATAAGAAGTCTAACTAAAAAGGCTGTTTTGTATGCGGCAATACCACCGGTAACGCCCAAGAGTACATTTTTACCTTTTAGCACAGACATAATCCAGCTTATGCTTGTTCAGCATCCTTGGTGTTACGGTAGTAGATCTTATCCTCCAACCACTCCTGTACCGCTAATGCGTGTGGCTTAGGAAGTTTTTCGTAAAACTTAGAAACCTCTATTTGCTCTTTGTTTTCAAAGATCTCATCCAGGCTATCGTTGTAAGTAGCAAATTCATCCAGCTTCTCAAGCAATTCCTTTTTGATCTCAGCATTGATCTGGTTTGCGCGTTTCGCTACTACAGAAATTGCTTCGTAAATATTATTTGTGGGTGCATCTACCAGATTCTTGTCGATAGTGGTAGTGTTCACAGGGGCGTCAGATTTCTTAATGTCCATCATTCTTGCTAATTAAATATTTTGTAACCTAGTTTCAATATCTTCTTTTGAAGCTTCCATCGCAGACAAGTATTCTCCTTCAGGATATCGCTTCACATATGCTTCATAATAAGTCTTTGCCTCCTCCAGGCGCTCCGGCATAAGACTGGCAAAACTGTTTATCGCCAGTTGATAGGCTGAATCGTATCGGTAATAATAAGCTTCTTCCGTAAAAGGTGAGCCGGGATATTCTTTAGTGAAATTATCAAAAGAAGTGATCGCTGCCCTGTAATTGCCTGCTCGGGCAAGTCCGGTGGTATGGTATTGTTTAGCGATCTCAAAAGCTTTTTTCTCAAGTTTAACCCTTAATTCGGTGGCCAGTTCATTAGCACGATCAGCGTATTCGCCTTCGGGGAAAGTATTCAGGTAGGCTTGGAGTTCGGTCACGGCTTTATCAGTATCTGTTTGGTCCAGATCATATCGTGGCGACAAATAATAAAAACTTTCAGCTTTCTTGAAAACGGCTTCTTCCAGTTTTTCCGAATTTGGATAAGACTGCTGAAAACGCTCAAACTGATAAGAAGAAAGGTAATAGTCACCCAACTGGTAATAAGTATCAGCAAAAAGGAAACTTAATTTCTCTCCCTGAGGTTTTCCGCGATATTCAGGAACGATTTGTTCGAAAAGACGCAGCGCCTTTCTGAATTTTGGTTTGCTTTCTTCTTCCTGGGCTTCGTTATAAAGCTGTTCGGCGGTAGAATATTTCTCACCGGTGTCTTCGCTCTTAAGGAGTTTCTGATACTCGCTGCAAGAAACACTCAGCATTAATAAACTTAATAATAAAAAGGCTTTTTTCATTCTTTGTAAAAACATCTGGCAAAAGTACATTTTTTCCTGAGTATAAAAAAACTTTCAAACTCAGTGCAATAACCCGTAAACAGGAGTTTTATTGTAATTAGGTCAAAAAGTTAAGGCAAATTAATGTTGAAACAGACAAAAAAACAAAATCCCGCTCTGTGAAAGCGGGATTTTTATTTAAAAGTTTTTTACAAACTCATTTATCTGTTTGGTGAGACTATCTGAAGCTTTGACCAGCGGAAGACGCAATACATTCTGGCAAATTTCCTTTTTATGAAGCAGGGCTTTAATCCCGGCAGGATTGCCCTCTGCAAAGATCAAATCTATGGAAGGCGCTATTTTATAATGTAATTTGTAGGCTTCTTTTGTTTTTCCTGAAAGCCCCAGAGAAACCATCTCTGAAAATTCTTTCGGAAAGCCCTGTCCAATAACCGAGATCACACCTTTTCCACCGGCAAGTACCATTGGCAGGGTGATCATATCGTCCCCCGAAATTACAAGAAAATCCTCTGGAACCAGCGAGATAAGTTTCATTGCCTGTACGATATCTCCTGCAGCTTCTTTTATCCCGATAACATTGGAAAAGTCTAAGGCTATTCGATTTACGGTTTGGGGTAATATGTTGGATGCCGTCCTACCCGGAACATTATATAAAATAACAGGCAATGGGGAAGCTTCTGCTATCACTTTGAAATGCTGATAAATTCCTTCCTGAGTAGGTTTATTATAATATGGAGAAACCGACAAAATTGCCGAAAAGCCTTCCAGGTTCCCTGTTTTTAGGTCTTCAGCAAGAGCGGTGGTATTATTCCCGCCGGCACCTAAAACCAATGGTAATCGGCCATTATTTTTCTCTATTACGGTAGCTTTCACCAGTTCTTTTTCTTCTTTGGTGAGGCAAACACTTTCTCCGGTTGTCCCAAGTACAACCAGGTAATCCATATTGTTTTCAATCTGGTTTTCAACCAGCTTTTCCAGGGCTTCCACATCAACCGAAAAATCTTCCCTGAACGGGGTAATAAGTGCAACCCCGGTTCCAACAAATTCTTTCATTTTTTATTTATTTCCTTTTAAAATTTTTAAATACCTGATAAGTTCTTTCACAAAAACCTCAGGGTCATTTCCGTCGTTTATGCTAAGATTAATTTCCTTTTCGTCAAATCTGCCTGCTTTAATCGGTGCAGCGGTAAGCTTCAGTAAAAAGGCTGCTTCCGGATTTCCTTTTTCAGTATAGTTAATTACAAGATCGGGGCCAGAAGTAATCATGTCTTTCAAAGCTTCATTTTTCAGTTTGCCATTGTAGGCAATATCTTCAAAAACAAAGGCTATCCTCTCGACCGGGAATTCATTATTAATTCCGCAGCAAACAGCGTTAAAATTATCTTCAGAAATACCTAATTCAGTTTTTAGTATCTCAAAATGTTTGAATGCTTGTTCATTCGGCGCATCATATAACAGAAGCAGGCTTTTTAAATCAAAACCCGTTGACTCATTATTAGATAAAACTTTAGATCTATATCTTTTTTTAGCCAAATAAATTTTGAAGGACTTTAGCAACACAACAGCTTTTAGGCGCACAAATGTAAATAATTAAAAACACAGAAAAATACATTTAAAGTCATTCAGATAAAGGAAAAGCACATATTTAACAGCTTTATTTTTTTTGTGAAAAAAGATACAGAACTGATCTTCTCTTAAGGATTTTCA